>CAJASG010000755.1 GCA_903944555.1 uncultured beta proteobacterium | reverse complement strand
TTCAGACCCGCAAACCACAGTTCAATCCCTTGTTGCTTCAGCTCGCGGTGCAGCTCCACCAGCATCTCGGCGGCGGTAATGTCCACATCGGAGATCGCGTCGGCCGCCACCACCACGCGCCGCGTGGGCGTGGCGACGCTGGCCACCGCTTGGTGCACCGCCGCGTGAAAAATCTCGGCGTTGGCGAAAAACAGCTGCGCGTCCCAGCGAAACAGCAGCAGCCCAGGCACCGGTCGCCCCTCCGGGTGGCGCACCAGGTCGTGAAAGCCTTTGACCCCATCCACCCGCGCCAACACCGCGAAATAGGGGTGCCACACGTTCCATACCAACACCAGCATGGTCAGGGTGATGGTAATGAAAATGCCCTCAATCACCCCCACTAGGGCCACGCCCAGAAAGCTCACCACCGACAGCACAAACTCCACCTTGCGCATGCGGTACAAACCGGCCATGGCGGGGAAGTCCGCAAAGGACAAGCAAGCAGCTATCACCACCGCGCCCAGAGCGGCACTGGGCAAGTCTTTGAGCAAACCGGGCGCCACCAGCAGCAGCAACGCAATGGCCACCGCGCCCACCACGCCCGTCACCTGGGTCTTGGCGCCGGCAGATTCGGCCACGGGCGTGCGAGATGCACTGCTGCTCACCGAAAAGCCCTGAAACAAACCGGTCGCCACATTGGCGATGCCCAGCGCCAGCATCTCCTGGTTTTGGTTGACGCCGTAGCCCATGCGCTGCGCCAGGGCGCGCGACAGCACACTGGTGTCGGCAAACGACAGCAGGGAAATCATGATGGCGCCAGGCAACAGGTGCAGCACATCTTGCCAACCCACCCACGGAATTTGAAATTGGGGCAAGCCCACGGGCAGCGCCCCCACCACCGCCAGGTGCGCCTGTTCCCCCAGTTGGAAGCCACCCGACACCAGCGTCGCCAGGACCACCGCCAGCAAGATGCCGGGCCAAAGCGGCCGGTAACGCTTGAGCAACAAGATCAGCGCCAGGGAGCCCGCGCCAATCCACAACGACAGACCGTGCGTTTGCCCACGCAAAACCCCCTGCGCCAGCAACACCACCCGCTCGACCACGCTGTCGGCCTTGACCTGAAAGCCGAACACCTTGGGCAACTGGCCAATCAGCACAGTCACCGCAATCGCGTTTAAAAATCCGATGCGGATTGGTTTGGACAGCAAATCAGCCACCAGCCCCAGGCGGGCAAACCCAATCAACAAAGAACACGCCCCGGACAGCATGGCCAAAGCGCCCGCCAATGCCACGGCGCGCTCCACGCTACCCCCGGCCAGTGGCAGTATCAACACCGCAATCACGGCGGCCAGGGTGGAATCCGGGCCCAGCACCATGATGCGACTCGGCCCAAACAAGGCATACGCCAGCAGCGGCACGATGGTGGCGTACAGGCCGTAAATAGCAGGCAGGCCCGAGGCCTCGGCATAGCCCATGCCCACCGGCACCAAAATCGCCGTCAGTACCAGGCCTGCCACCAGGTCATTCCAGAACCAGGCCGCCTTGTATTGCAACATAACGGATAGCCCCGGCACCCACTGCAAGAGGGTGGTTAAGGCGGGTGAACGGGGATGGGGTTGCTGGGCGCTCATGGTGGAGAGTATCGCTGCTTGTCTATACTCAAAGCCCCCCTCCTCTTGCCGCACCCGCATCCCACAGCCATGCACCAATTCGCTCCTATTTTTATAGCTGCTTGCGCACACTCCATAAGCCTTGGAGGCCGATTTGATGCCTAATTCCATCAACACCAAGGGCCTGTGGTTCGACCCGCGCTCGCTGGAAAAGCTGGCCGACGGCGGTGCTTGGTCGCGGGGGCTGATGCTGTACCGCAGCCAAAAAGCGCTCAGCCTGGACATTGAGCCGGCGGGCGACCACTGGGTGCTGATGGGCGAGGTGCAAGGCACCCGGCGCGAGCCCTACGAAGTTTCTATCGATATGGCGCTCACGCCGCAAGGCACCGTGGCCTATTGGGACAGCGATTGCGAATGTCCGGTCGGCGAAAACTGCAAGCATGGCGTGGCGCTGATGCTCAAAGCGGCCTACCAGGGCCTGCAGTTGCTCAACGGCGGCACAGTGGACACCTTGCGGGCCGCCCCCATCGCGCCCACCCCCGACCAACTGGAAGCCATGCGCCAAGCGGCAGTGGCCCGCGCCGAGGATGCGGCCCGTATCGAGGCAGAGTCCAAGCTGTTGGGCTGGCTGCAAGAAATGGACCGAGCCAATGGACTGGTGCCGGTAGCCACGGCCAAGCGCGCACCCTATGGCAGTTATGGCGCACAGGCCAACGACCGCCCGGAGCAGTACCTGTACCTGCTCACCGTGCACGGTGGCCAGGGCCCCAAGCCCACATTGCAGATTGAGGCGGTGGTGTCCTACCCCAAGACGACGGGCGGCTGGGCTAAGCCCAAGGCGATCAAGACCCCGCCCTATCCGGGCCAGGCGGTGTATGACCGCGCCACCGAGATGGACCGGCAGGTGCTGCAACTGATCCGCGCCATGCCCGACACCCAGAACTACCGCTACGCCTACAGTTTCAGTGCCAGCGCAGCGCCCTACGGCCAGGTGGGCCTGCTGGCGCTGGAGCAGGCCGCCAGCACCGGGCGGCTGTTTCTGGACGATGGCAAAGGCGGTGCCGGGGCCAACATGCAGTGGGGGCCAGCGCAAACCCTGGCCTGGCAATGGCAGGAAGTGCCCAGCCTGAACAGCATCGAGCCGAGTTGGGCCCTGCGCGCCAAACTGCTGGATACCCACACCAAGCTGTGCCTCAATAGCCCGCCGCTGTACCTGGACGCCGCCCAGGGTCTGTGCGGCCCAGTGCTGGCCGAGGGCATTGCGCCTGCGCAACTGGAGGTGCTGCTCAAAGCGCCGCCACTCAAACCCGCCGCGCTGAAGAAACACC
>CAJASG010000754.1 GCA_903944555.1 uncultured beta proteobacterium | reverse complement strand
GCATCAGGAAATTGGCGCTGCCCATGTCGGCCTGCAGCCGCACTTTTTCGTCATCACGGATGGCCACGCCCTCGTAGGCGTGGTAGGCCAGCGAGGCCAGCACAAAGGTGGACTGCTGGCTGATGGGCAACACGCCGCACTGCTGCGCACTCACCGCCACGCCGGCGCGGGTGTGGGTGTGCAACACGCAACCGGCATCAGCACGCGCGGCGTGCACTGCGCTGTGGATCACAAAACCCGCCGGGTTCACCGGGAACGGCGAGTCAATCACCTTGTTGCACTGCTCGTCCACCTTGACCAGCGAGCTGGCGGTGATCTCGTCAAACATCAGTCCATAGGGGTTGATCAGGAACTGGTGCGCCCCGGCACCGGAGACCGATTCAGGCAACTTGGCGCTGATGTGGGTGAACACCAGATCGCTCCAGCCGTACAGCGCCACCAGCCGGTAGCAAGCAGCCAGCTCCACGCGCAGTTGCCATTCTTCGGCCGTGACCTGGTCTTTGAGTGAGGGAATATGCATGGTGTCTCCAGTGCGGTTGTTGTTTGTCTTAGCTCAGCCTCGTAGTGCAACGATAGCTGTTTATCATGGCGAACCCCTTGACTTCAGGAGCCACCGATGTTGACCGCACAAGCCAGTGTTTCCATGAGCTGGATCAACACCGTGCTCGCGGCCGCCGAGCGCCATGGCCTGAACCGCACGCAACTGCTGGCCCATGCCGGGCTGGGTGCCAAACAGCTCACCGACGAACGCTGGCCCATCGACGACATCACCCGGCTGTGGCGCGCTGCCGCCGAGCTGACCCAGGACCCCGGCTTTGGCCTGAAGGCCGGCAGCCTGGTGGGGCCGGCCAGCTTCAATGTAGTGAGCTTCATCTTCCAGTCCTCGCCCACGTTGCGCGAGGCGATTGCGCTGGTGCAAAAGTTTCAGCGCCTGATCAGCGACGGCGGGCGCTTCCAGATCGTGGGTGGTGATGACAAAAGCTGGCTGATTTACCACCCGCAGCAGGGCGAGCTGGCCTTCAGCCCGCACCAGATAGAAGCCGTGCTGGCGGCGGTGGTGAGCTTCAGCCGCTGGGTCACCGACCACCGCTTCGTGCCGGCGCGGGTGCAGTTCAGCCACAGCCAACTGGGGCCGCTGGCGGGTTACCAGACGGTGTTTCAAACCGGGGTGGATTTCAACCAGGCCTTCAGCGGCCTGCAACTGGACAACGCCTTGTTGGACCGCCCCCTGCCGCAAGCCGACACGCAACTCGCCGCCATGCACCGCGAATACGCCGCAGCGCGCCTGGCCGCACTGAGCGACACCCCCGACTTTGCGGGCCAGGTGCGCCACTGGCTGGTCACCAACCTGGCGACCGGCGTGCCGGAGCGCTCCGCCGCCGCCGAACAATTTGCCTTGAGCGACCGCGTATTTGCCCGCCGCCTGCAAAGCCTGGGCCTGAGTTACTCAGAGGTGGTGGACGCGGTGCGCAAGCAGGCCGCATGCGCCGCCGTGGCCGACACCGACGACACCTTTGTCGACATCGCCCAGCGCCTGGGTTTCTCGGAGGCCAGCGCGTTCAACCGGGCCTTCAAACGCTGGACCGGAAGTAGCCCGGGTGAGTGGCGGGTTGCGCAGAAAATTTGGTGAGTTTTGCTACTGTTTATATAGCTGCTTGCGCAGTATCTACGGGGGCTACAGGCCTATTTGGCTTAGAAAAATAGCGCTGACACACTCTATGCCAATGGGCCGCTGGAACTTGATGGCTTGCAGATTTAACCCATGCCATACTTGAACTCATGCGGTTGTTTTTCTGTCCGTAGCTTTTAAAAGGGCACAGAACCCTTCTTCCGGCGTTGGCGAGGCGCCCCATGTCAACTGGAGTAGCCAAAATGAGTCTTCAATTGCCTTACGGTTCCGCCCCGACGCTGGGGCGCTTGCGCGGCCTGTCACTGAACGCCAAAATTTGTATTGCCGCCACCGCCCTGGTGGTCGCCAGCCTGGCGATTACGGCCACGGTCATCGGTGTCAAAAGTAGTGGTGCCGCCGAGGAGGCCACCATGGAACTGGCCCGCACCTCATCGCGCGAGGCGGCCAGTGCATTGCAGACCCGCATACGGGCCAATCTGGCATTCGTCTCCGCGCTGGCGGGGGCCATGGCCTCTACCAAAACAGCCGAGTTGCCCTTGCAGCGGCCGCAAATTGACGAGATGGTGAAGGCCACCCTGCTGGGCGCCGAAGACTTCATTGGTGCGGCTGTCACCTGGGAACCCAATGCCCTGGACGGTAAGGATGCTGACTTTGCGGGCAAAAAACCGGCCTACGACGACTCGGGCCGTTACATGCCTTACTGGACACGCAAGCCCGGCGGTGGCCTCAACGTAGAGGCCATCGTGTTTGACCCCGCGCCCGGCGCCAACGACTGGTATGACATCCCTAAGAAAACTGGCAAAGTTTTCTTTACCGAGCCCTACAACTACCCCATTGATGGCAAGCCGGTGCTCATGGCGTCTTTGGTAGCGCCACTGATGATCGGGGGCAAGTTTCAGGGGGTATCCAGTGCTGACTTCACGCTCACCCAATTGGGCAAAATTCTGGCCGATTTGAAGGTGATCCAGGGCGGTCAATTGGCCCTGGTGTCCAACGGCGGCCTCTATGCCAGCCACCCCAATGCCGAACAGGTGAACAAGAAGGCGCAAGACATCCCCGAGGCGGGGCTGGAGGCTATTCGCAAAGGCATCCCCTTTGAATACCAGGACGCGCAGGGGCTGGTGCACCTGATGCAGCCCGTGGTGGTGCACCCCGACACCTTGCCCTGGAGCGTGCGCATGAGTTTTCCGCACAGCGTGGCCACGGCGTCGTCGCGCCAGTTGACTATGTACACACTGGTGGTTGCCGTCATTTGCGCGGTGGCCACCGCTTTTATCCTGGTGACCGTGGTGGTGCGCCTGATGAAGCCCCTGCGTGCCTTGAGTGATGCCATGACCCGACTGGCCAGTGGCGATGCGGACCTGAGCACCAAGCTGCGGGTCCAGGGCAATGACGAGCTGGCGGCCATTGGCTCGGGGTTCAACCAGTTTGTGGCCAAAATTCATGGCGTGCTGGGTCAGGTGCGCAGCAGCGCGGACGGCGTGGCGCTGGCCAGCGCCGAGATTGCCCAGGGCAACCACGACCTGAGCGCGCGCACCGAGCACCAGGCCAGTGCATTGGAGGAGACCGCCGCCAGCATGGAGGAACTCAACGCCACGGTGAAACAAAACGCAGACAGTGCGCGCCAGGCCAATCAGCTGGCGGTGAACGCTTCGGCGGTGGCCACACACGGTGGTGAAGTGGTGGGCCAGGTGGTGGAAACCATGAAGGGCATTAACGACGCATCGCGCAAGATTGGAGAGATCATTAGTGTGATTGACGGCATCGCGTTTCAGACCAACATACTGGCGCTGAACGCGGCAGTGGAAGCCGCCCGGGCGGGCGAGCAGGGCCGGGGCTTTGCTGTGGTGGCCAGCGAGGTGCGTAGCCTGGCGGGGCGCAGTGCCGAGGCAGCCAAAGAAATAAAAATGCTCATCAACACCAGCGTGGAGCGGGTGGAGCAAGGCACAGCCCTGGTGGACAAGGCGGGGGTCACCATGGCCGAAGTGGTCAGCAGCATCCGCCAGGTGGCGGACATTGTGGGGGAAATCAGCGCTGCCAGTGGGGAGCAGCAGGCTGGTGTTGCGCAGGTCAGTGAGGCGGTGTCATCCATGGACCAGACCACCCAACAAAACGCGGCCTTGGTCGAACAGATGGCCGCCGCGGCTAGCGGGCTCAAGTCGCAGGCAGAAGAGTTGGTTGCGGTGGTGGGGGTATTTAAGCTGCACCCCTGAGTGCGCACCATCGGCGACATCCCGAGCAGCGATGCCTTGGCGACGCTGAGTTTGGAGGGGCGGCGCGGTGCGGACAAGAATGACTTTACGGATCTATTGGCATTCGTGCGCAGCTATAGCGTTCAATGCTCCGAGCCTGGGCTTCTTAAAGGCCAGTGCGTTCAACCGGGCCTTCAAACGCTGGACCGGGAACAGCCCGGGTGAGTGGCGAGGTGCGCAGAAAAGTTGCTATATTTGCTACTGTTTTTATAGCTACTTGCGCAGCAATTGCGGGGGCTACAGGCCTATTTGGCATGAAAAAATGATGCCATTGTTGTTTCGCACCGTTGCAAAAGCATTTTTTGCATTCCATGCGCAATGTCTTGTGGCAGCGCGAACTTCGGCATTGGGGCGCTATGTAGAGCTCTACATAGCGCCCCCTATGCACAGTTCACAACTATGCACAGGTCATGCGTCTTTGGTCGCGCAGATGCAATGGCGGTGCGGCGTC
>CAJASG010000753.1 GCA_903944555.1 uncultured beta proteobacterium | reverse complement strand
TGGCCGATGCCACGCTTCAGTTGGAGGCCGCAACCAAAACCGCGGGCGACACCCCTTTTACACACTACAACATCGGCCGAATCTATTTCGACATCAGGAACTACGACCGATCCCTTGAACAGGCCCACAAGGCGTACGGCCTTGGCTTTTCGCAGCCCACCTTGCGCGACCAGCTTAAGAGTGTTGGCCGGTGGACAGAACCACAGGCAAGCCCCCCACAAGGACCCGAGCAAACCACAAGCGTCGAAAAACCGACTGACTAAATCCACTTCTCCACCTACCGAATCAGCTCCCTTTGTCCAATATCCGGCGATCCCTCGCCTACACCATCGCCGACAGCTACTTGGCGCTGCCCTTGCAAATTGTGGGCACGATGGTGATCTCACGCCTGCTGACCCCCGTGGAGACCGGGGTCTTTGCCGTAGCGGCAGTGTTCGCGAGTCTGGCCAGTACATTTCGGGACTTCGGTGTGGCCGAATACCTGATCCAGGAAAAGGAACTTAACAACGAAAAGATACGTGCAGCCTTCGCCGTGAATATTGCAACTTCGTGGGCGATGGGTTTGCTGCTTTTTTTCTGCGCACCGCAGGTCGGTGCGTTCTACAGAAACCAGGGCGTTGCTGACGTGATGCGGGTTCAAGCGTTCAGCTTTTTTCTGATCCCCTTTGGAGCCGTGGTCATGGCCAATTTTCGACGTCAGCTGGACTTTCGTCCCATATTTATCGCTGGTGTTTTGACCAACCTGACCACCTTCGTCGTGGGCTCGGTCTGTGCACTCCGGGGACTGGGCTCGATGAGCCTCGCGTGGTCGTCCCTGGCTGGGGTGGTGGTGACCGTGGGCACGTCCCTTTGGTATCGGCCAGCGGACTTTCCCATATGGCCAGGGATCAAGGGGATTGGCACCGTGTTCCATTTTGGAAAATTCGCCAGTGGTATTTACATCTTCGGGCAAATCGGCAAAGGTGCGCCGGAGATGGTGATCGGCCGTGCCCAGGACATGGCAGGCGCGGCGCTCTTTAGCCGCTCCAGTGGCTTGATTGAGATTTTCAACCGAACCGTGCTGCGTTCCGTCATGCCGGTATGCCTGCCGTATTTCGCCAAGAGCGGCCGAGAAAGCGGAGGCATCACTACGGGCTACCTTCGCAGCGTGTCGTACATCACGGTCATCGGCTGGCCTTTCCTTGCCTTTGTGGGGCTGGTGGCCTATTCAGCGATCCGGATTGTCTACGGCGATCAATGGATCGCATCGGTGCCCTTGGCCCAAATTCTTTGCCTCGTGGGCGCGGTTGAGCTGGTTCACTACCTGGCCAAGGAGGCGCTGATGGCAGGTGGCGACATCAAGCGCAGCAACACGCTGCAGATGTGCATTCAGGCAAGCCGTATCGCGGGCGTCCTGGCGGTGATTCCCTTTGGCCTTACGGGGGCCTGCTGGGGGCTTCTAGTCGCTGCAATCGTGGGGGCGATGGTCTCGCAATGGCATCTTTCTGCCAGTTTGGGTTTGCGTGCGCTGGAGGTCCTGCGGGCCTGCATCCCCAGCGTCTACATCACCCTCCTATCGGTGGCACCTGTCGCCTTGTGGGTGGCCTACGAGGGCATATCGGAAGCCAACTTTTTACGCTACGCCTACGCGGGTGGCGCGATCACGGCAAGCGCCTGGCTGTGGGCCGTACGCCACTTCCATCATCCGATCTGGCGCGAGCTGACGGCGGTCTTCCACCAAATGCTCCAAAAATACCAAACCCGTCAGCGCCCCCTAAAACCAGACGCAGGCCCACCGTGAAAACCGCGACTCCGCCCACCCCTGGCCCACACTACAGCCCGGCCATCACCTCGATGAAACGTGCGTTATCTGCGCATTTTTCCAGCTCCGGCATGGCATTGGAAAACCCCTTTTGCATACGTGACAATTCGAACATTTACCACACCCGCATCCCTGCTCCCGAGCCCTTTGATGCGGCCGTCAAGCAATGCCTCTTCCCGCAGACCCAGTCCCTCGACCCATTGGCGGCCAAGGATCAGTACAACGCACTGGAGCGGGTGCACACCGCGTTTGCGGGTCTGGATGGACGCTATAGCGTCCCAACACCGCTGCATTTTTCGCCCGCGCTGGCGGCCTTTGCCATGTCTTGGGTGGATGGGGAGTCCTTGTCCCGAAAATTGCGCAGTCCCCTGGCCCTCATTGAGGGCCAGGGCTGGTTGCGCGAGGTGGGCGCCTGGATGGGTCACTTCCACACGGCGGGGCCACGGCGAAGCCAGCGCCTCGGGGCAGACCCACGGCATTTGGACGCGGGGAATTACGCGGCATCCGCAGCGCCAGAATCGACGTTTTCCAATGCAATCCGGGTACTGCGTCAATCAGCCCCCTTACTGAAAGGACTGCAGGTTGAAGTGACGTGGCTGCATGGGGACTGCAAGGCCGACAACTTCATCTTGACGGGGCAAGAGGTGTATGGGATCGACATTAGCTTGACCGATGAGAACCCGGTGGAATACGACATCGCCATGTTCCTCAACAACCTGGATCTATTGCTGTCAGGGCCGCAACACATCCACCTTCGGGCCATGCAGTCAAAATTTGAGAGCGCATTTTGGCAGGGCTATGGCCCGTGCGGCCCCCCTGTCTCACAGGCCTACCTGGATTGGACGCGGCTGAATTTTTTGCTCTTCCAATGGCACACCATGCAAAGTGGACAAAGGCCACGCCTCAATGCCTGGGTGTTGAATCGCATGTATGCCAGTTCAACCGCACACCTGTGCCGTAAAGTGGACCGCGACCTTCACCCATGGAGCTGAGCATGGTGCCGACAACGATTCACCTCCGCGGCCGCCAATGGGTGGCTGGCACACCGCACCACGGCGATGGCTTGCTCATGACGGCCACACTGACCCCGCCCGCCGCCGCGGTTGCACGGGCCAACCCTGCAGACCGTTTGCACGACTACCTGGATGCGTTGCGCTACTACCTGGCATTGCCCCACCACGTGATTGACCGGATTGTTTTCGTTGACAACTCCAATAGCGACTTGGCGCCGCTGGCTGATCTGGTACAGCGCCTTGACCATGACAAAGAGGTCGAACTCATCCGCTTCGAGGGCAACGACCACCCCCATCAACTTGGCAAGGCCTATGGTGAATTCAAACTGATGGACTATGGGCTGGCGAATACCACGCTGTTCGGGCCCACCGACAGGGTTTGGAAAACAACCGGGCGCCTGAAAATACGCAACCTCCCGGAGATGAAGAAACAATGTGAGGGGTTGGCATTCGATGTGCTCTGCGACTTGCACAACGTGCCCTGGGTTGGCGCCGGAAAATGGCGCACCCCACACCATATGGATCTGCGGGTATTCGCCTTTCGCATGGGGGCCTACGATGCGGTTTTCCGCAATCTGTGGCGCACGCATTCGCACGGATTGGATGCTGAATTCATGTACCACCATATGCGGAAAAACCACCCAGGCTTGCGTATCACACCCCGGTTCCCCATCCAGGCACGGCTGCAAGGCATCAGCGGGCGCCACCAACGGGACTACGCGTCCCATTCACAGCGCACAAAAGATGCCGTACGCGCTGTGACACGAAGAATCACGCCCTGGTTGTGGTTGTGAGCAAGTTGTGATTGCGAAAGACAAAGTTCCACCGATCCACTTTGCACAACTGGTAACCGGCATCTTGTAAGCGCCGCAAGGTGCGGTGGGTCGTCCAAAACGGAACCGGTTGGTCAAACTCAATGCACAGCCAGCGAATAGGGATTTTGCGCTCCAAAATCTCGTCGATCACCCGGTACTCGGCGCCTTCAATGTCCATTTTCAGCAAATCAATCCGACGGTGCCCGTTCTCCCGCATGACCGTGGAGAGTCGTTTGACCGGCACTGAGATCGACTCCCGGTCCTGCGTACCCTGGAGATTGAGTGCGGAGTACGAACCCGTCCAGCCCCGTGTTTTGGGGGCAAAGAACTTCAGGTGGGTCTCTGTATCCCACAAGCCCACCGCCTCAAAACAAAACTGGGGGCTCAAGGCCTTCTGCTGAAACTGCTGCGCCACAAATTCCACCGATGCGGGCGTAGGGTCAAAGCCGTAGACACGGCAACCACAACGCGCGATCAACGCCTTGTCGAAGGAAATATCCTGCCCAATCCCGGCAGAATAGACGATGGAATCGGGGCCCAACTCATGGCTGGGCACAAACCACCCACCATAGTCGCTACCCAAGCGTTCAAGAGAGTCAATGGGCTTGCCAAATTGGCGAAATGCAATCGGTGGGTAGAGCACCATTGCATACCGGTACAAACGATTCAGCAGCCATATTTTGGTCAGCCAGGATGGGAAAAACTTCATAGCACTCCTCGTGAAAAATTCAGGTTTTGCGCCCAGTCAATTGACGGTGTAGCTGACCACCAGCTTGGGTCGCAGGGTAGGGTCGGTTGTGAAATTTCGGCTGTTAAAGCCTTTTCCATTGACGTCATCTCCACCGGTTCGGCGAATGCGCCAGCCATAGTTAGGGGCCCCCGCTTGCATGGCAAGCAGCCCGGAGGTGACATCCATAACCAACCAGCTTCCCGGGTTCCAGTCCGCGTTACCAAAGCCATCAGGGGCTGGGGCAATATCGGTCGACGCGCCCGCGGCACCCACAGTGGCCCACGCCACCCCGGACCGACAAAGCCGCCACGTGACTTCCATTTCCTGCCAGTCACACAGCAAACGGCTCGCCGAAAACGTGCTGGTGTAATAGCTGGTCTTGTAAAGCGACAACTTGGCGGAGGTGACCACCGCGTTGTCCGGCACCGGACCCCCCTCGCGGTTGAAGATGGCAAACCTGAGCAAGGGAATGGCATAGCCGCCCTGCTCCACCATGGTCGTCAGCGCACCCAGGTTGTAGGCAGCCCAGTAGCTGTACAGGTAGGTATCGCGGGTGCCGCTGTAGCCGTTGAGGCCATCCTGCAACGTCGCCGTGACGCCACCCACAGTCGCGGGGTTCACCTGAATAGTCACGCTGGCCGATGCAACCGTGCTACCCGCAGCATCCGTCACGACCGCGCCATAGCTGTGGCTACCCAACGCGGCATTGGTCACCACGGTTTGCCAAGGCGCAGCGGTCAACGTTGCCAGCACGGTGGCACCATCCCTGAATTGGACCGAGGCAATCTGCCCCTCGGGGTCGAATGGATTGGCTGACAAGGTGATGGCCTGGCCTTGCGTAAATATCTGACCAGCGGTCGGCGCGGTCAATGCCACTGACGGCGCCTGGTTCGCAGCACTGACATTGATCGTGACGCTCGCAGAGGCAATGGAGGCACCCTGGTTGTCGGTCGCCACCGCACTAATGGCGTGCGCGCCTACGACAAAACCGCTCCAGCTGATTTGCCATGGTGCCTGCCCCGCAGAGCCAATCTTGCTGGACCCATCGAAAAAGTCCACCATGGATACAACGCCATCGCTGTCGCTGGCAACTGCCTGAATAGTGACCGAGGCCCCAGACACAAATGTTTGACCCGCACTTGGCGAAGTGAGGGATACGCTGGGTGGTGTATTCACGGTCCCGCCTCCGGGAGATTGCCAGCCATAGGGCTTGTAAAGCCAGACATTACCCGCACTGCTGTCTTGCAAGCCCATGAAAGCATCGATATTCGGGATGTACTTCCACTTTCCCAGTATCCCGGTACCCAGCGCAGTGGTTGGCGCGCTGCCCGCAGGGGCTGCCAACTTCTGCAGGGTCCATCCGCTGGCAGCTACGTTAAGCGGTGGCGTCAACGTCCAGACGTCAGTGCCCCCACACCAGAGCACATAGTGGCGGCGCAAGGGGTCAAAGTCAAAACCGCAATTGCGAATATCCAGCGTGCCTGCATTGAGACGCGCCATCAAATCCCCCGACTGTTCCGTGAACGAGAGTGCCACCTCAAAATTTCCGCTGGTGCGGGACGTGTTGACGTTCCAGAACATAAACGGCCGGGTCTTGTTACCCACGCGCACGAAGAGTTTTTGAATCGGGTCGAACGCGCACACGGTTTCGGTCTGGGGACCATCCCAGTAGCCTCCAATTTTTGTCCATGTGTCGGAGGAGGGATTGTTGATGTCGTTGATGACATAGCGAAACAACTCATTCGCCACGCCGCCGCCCGTACGTGATCCGACATACACCACATCCTTTCCGCCCTCTAGCGCATAGCCGGTACACCCCGAGACATGCGCCGACGGCAGGTGGGGCGTCGTGGCCAGATTCAGCTTGATATCGCGGTTTTGCCACATTTGCCCGCCCACCACATCAGGGTAAGGCGCTACGCGCTTCACGTGTGACCCGGTTGTACCGCCCACCTTATTGGCGTCGCCTTTGCTGGGGTCCCACAGATAGGGCCCGGTATAGCGGGACCCGCCGGCACCGTTGTCCCGCAGGTACGCATCGCCGTTGTTATAGGCGGCCCCGCCGAATGTCAAAAACCGGTCAAGTATGGGCAGGAAGATGCTGTTGTCATACGTATGCGCGGCCACTGGTGCGTTGTCGGGGCCGTCAATGGCGCGGTAATTGTTCATCGCATCCAACGAAATCTCGCTGGGCAAGGAGGCGCGCTCCCACGTGCGTGTCGTGCCGTGCCAGCGGTAGACCTCATTGCCGCCGTATTGGGCGTGGCCTCCGCCATAAAGTATCAGATCCCCGCGGTTCGAATCCCATGCAAAACCGCTCCACGCAGCAATGATCCCGGCCGGCGAGCGCACGCCACCGCTGTTCTTATCAATGGTGCGCTGCGACTCTGGCGGCCAGACATCCTGAAACTGGTTGAGATTGGCCTTCACCCAACCCCCTTCCGGGATGGAGTTCATCAGCCCCACCAAGCCGGGAAGCGGCGCATCCACTCGGCTGGCACCACCTAACATGGTGGCCGCACCACTGACAAGCGCCCCCGCCTGGGTGACCATACGGGCATTGCTGGGTGGCGTTGACGAAAGTCCGGAAAGGGGGCTCGGCGTGCTGGGGGCATCCTGCTCAATCACGGTCAAGCTGAACCGCCCTCGGGTTCGGGCACCCTTGGCATCGGTGACTCTGATCCGCAGATCAAACCGGCCCAATTGCGTGGGCCGCCCAGTGACCGTACCGGTTTTTTCATCAAACGAAAGGCCTGGCGGCAAAGCACCCGAGATGACTTCAAACCGGAAGGGCGCCACACCACCGCCCACGGGGACGCGCGCCGTGTACGGCTCGTCGATCCGTGCGATAGGCGCCGCGCTAACCGCCAAGCCAAATTCACCGGGTCGCAATGCCCGACCTTCGTAAGACTCCTGCTCCTCTTCCCCACCCCCACAGCCCGCAAGCACGGTCAACAAGCCCACGACCAAGGCGAATCCAAGTCTACGTATTTGAATGTTCATTAGATCGCCCCCAAGATCATGGTGTCGTGGCATCCATTAGATTCAGAGTGCGGCGCAGACTGATTGCGAAAACTCAAAAGCAGTCAAGCCGTGAAAAAGTTCACGGGGCCTTCAGTGCAAAAATGGTTGAACCAGGCGTCAACACATGACCAAGCAAGCGCAACGGTGCCAGGCCCCGCACCAAAGTCAACACCGTTTTCGCCAGTGCGCTCCTGTCTCGCAGCTCCACCATGTCAAACCGGTCCAGGCACGCAAATCCACGCGGACCCAGGTAGCGTTCCAGCGCATAAAAAGAAAACCAGTTCACGGCCGGGTACTTGCAATGGTTGGCGATTTCCGGGCGTGTGGTCACCGCAAGACGCTCGTACCTGCGCTTCAAAAACGCGGGGTACCAGCTGTACAAGGGCAAATTGAATTCCTGCTGCTTGGGGCACAACCAACTCGTCGTGCTCAGGTACAACAAGCCACCAGGCTTCAAGACCCGGATCGCCTCATCAAGGCAGCCCTGCCAATTGGCAACATGCTCCAACAACTCCGGCAGCAACGCGACATCCATGGAGGAGTCCGCGTAGGGCAACTCCGTTGCCGACCCAACGTCAAACGCAATTTCCAAGCCGCTCTCCGCCGCACGCCGTCTGGCGACGTTGATAAGCGGTGCATTGACATCCAGTCCATGAACCCGATGGCCCATCTCCGCCCACAGCCGGGACTGGGTTCCAGCGCCACACCCCACATCCACCACCTCTAAAACACGCGTAACGTCAGCCGCATTGGCACCCAGCAATTGAAGCGCTTTATCCCGCACCAATGAAAAGCGTTGAACCGTTTCATCCGAGACGGATTGCTGCTCGTAATAGTTCGAAAAATTGGGGTCAGACGAATGGTTCCAATGGGATGTACTTGCTATATGCGGGGGCTCAGTGCTCATAGAGATGCCTTCGGTGAAGGGTGTTGCATACGAAAAGCATGCGTTCTGACTGCTGATTACATTGAAATTCAGAGCCCTTGAGATTGCGAAACCGCAAAGGGTCTACCGACGCGATGTACCCGATCCGCTCCCCATCAGACATCGATCTGACGCCTTGGGGCCACCTGCGGGAATGTCTTTCGAAGTGTCAACAAGTGCTCAATGGTCAGCGCCGACAACAAAATCATGAGCGGCATCACGGGCTCGCGATAGCGAAAAATCACATAGAAAATCATGTGCACTGCCGTGTAGCCCACGATGGAAAGCCATAGCAATCCTGTTTTTCGAGTCCTCAGCTGAACAAATGCAACACTGCCGATTGCCAGGGTGCAAATAAACAGGTACTGCCCGAGCCATGCAACCCTGGTCATCACCTCCACCCTCGACTGCACGCCCTTTCCCTCGTGGACCGGAGGCATCCAGAACAGCCTTCCTTTTGTCACAGCAAGCGCAAGAAAGTCGGAGGGGTTGCGCTTGATCCAGTCGATCGCTTCTGTTTTCAGCGTGTTCGATGCGATGACTTCGCCCTCTTCGCGAAGTTGGGGCCAAGTTGCACCTCGCGGGGTATCCGCAATGGACACGAAGAACCCATTGGCGGCGGGGTTGTTTCCCAAGTAAAGATTGAATCCCCCGTTGGAATTCAAAATGGGCTCGCCGATCACCGCGTCATTGCGCATCAACCATGGCGCAATGACAAGCATCGCAACCAACCCCACCAGGCCCATGCGCAACCCGCGGCCACGCAGCGATATCGGCATCATGGCCAGTGCCAGAAATGCGACGGGCAAAATTGCCAATCCCGCGTTGCCCGTGATGGCGAGCAGCCCGATCAGCACACCCAAGAGAAGTGATACCCAGACCGAGGCGTCTCGCAAGCAACGCACAGACAACAAAACAATCCCCAGCATCAAAGGCGTCATCAGATTTTCTTTGGCGAGGTACTCCGCATAAATCCACGATGGCAGGTAAAAAGCAAAAATCAATGGGGCAACAAGGCGGCCAATTCTTCCGGCGCCCACTTCTCGCACAATCAGATAAATCAACCAGGTGGTCAGCACCCCCAAAAGGGCATTCCCCAATTGGGCTGCCAGCAAGTTGTCGCCGAACACCGCAAATATGGGCACCAATACGAAGAGGGGGTAGCCTGCGCTTAACATGGCAAAACTCTCGCCATCCGTCAGCCCCCTTCCTGACAGCAAATTGATTGCCATGTTGTGGTAGCCCGCATAGTCGCTCACCGGAACAATGTCCAGATAGAGAACAATGGCGACTCGCACAACGAGTGCGCCCATCAAGATCAGCCCCAATAGTCGCACCTCACTCCATTGGGTCAGGCATGTGCTTTGTGAAAACCGGTACCGGGGCATATTCATGATCGCGCGACCAGCAAAACGCCTGCGCAAATCAATGCCACACCCGTGACGCGCAACAGGGACACATGCTCCCCGGCAAGCAGCCCAACGACAACAGTGAAAGCAAAACCCAGCCCAACCAGTGGATAGGCCTTGCTGACATCCCACTTCGACAACACACCAAGCCAAACCACGGCCCCAAGGCCGTACAGAAGGAAGCCGCCAAGAACATAGACGTTTGAGAGAACAGCCAGCGGAACACTCCAAGTCAAAGGCTGGGCCATGACCGCTTTCACTTCCCATGAAGACATACCGGCCTTCAGCGCGAATTGGGCCATGACGGAAAGCACGATGCTGAATATCGCAATGGCAAACGTATTCACAGCCAGAACTCCACGGTAACGAAATGGCTGACCAACACCACGGCAATCATTCCCAAGACCGTCATCCGGCTACCGAAGTCTTTGATCGCATAAATCACAGGATCGTCATGCATCTCGCCACGGGATGTTTTGATCCACAAACGCGCCAGCCAGTAAATCAAAGCAATGGCGACCAGCCAAAGCATGGAGGGACTTGCGTATCGGGCCCGCGTGTCTGGCGCACTGATAAAAAGTCCAAAGACCACCACGGACGAAAGGGCCGAGCCCACCCCCAATGGCCACAATATCACCAGGTCGCTGACCCGGTAATCACGACCGCGTGTGGTGGCCGCACCCATCGCATCCAGCGAAACTAACTCCGAGCAGCGCTTGACCAGTGCGAGGCTTAAAAAGACGAAAACTGAAAACGCCAACAGCCACGAACTGGTCGCAACACCAATGGCGACCGAGCCAGCCAAGATACGAAGCGTGTAGAGGACCGACAGCATCAAAACGTCAACAAGGACATATTCCTTGAGTACCCAGCTGTAAATGCTGGTCAAGAAAACGTACAAGACCAACATGGAAAAAAATGCCGGCGATATAAACCATGCCAAGACTGATGCGACCACCAGCAACCCCGCCGCCACGGCCAAACCATTAAGAATGGGGATGCTGGCGCTGGCAAATGGTCTTAACCTTTTACGTGGGTGCGCTCGGTCACTCTCCAAATCCCAAAGATCATTGATCAAGTAGGTCGCCGAAGCCGCAAAGGAGAAAACCAAAAAGGCAAGCGCAGTGGTTGCCAAGGCCGCCACTTCAGCGAAAGAAAAAGCGGTGAGCAAGGGGACAAAAATGAGGAGGTTTTTCAACCACTGGTGAACGCGCAAGGCGCGCATCCACACGCGAAAGCTACCCGCCTCTTTGGGAAACTCTTGCTCAACGGGCCCTTGCCGGCGCATGCGTTGCGTCAGGGTGGGCGATGCCCCGACAAGAATAGCCGAGCTTGCGGACTGCCAGATGGGAATATCGGCACGGCAATCACCCGCATAGACAAACTCTTCTCCAACAAGACGCCGGATCGCCTCCAGCTTGGCGCAACCCTTCAAATTGGTGTGGGTATCTGTGGCTAAAACCGACCCAAAAATATTGAGGTGCGCCGCAACGCCATCCGCAATGGATTGGTGAGCCGCCGTGGCAAGAATAATCCTTCGCCCGGCTTGCTTCTCCGCATGCAGATATTCCAACAACGCAGGACGGTAGGGCAGCAAAGAGGGATCAATCGTTGTGCGTGCCGCAACTTCAGACTTCAGCGACAAGCGCCCCCGCAGAGCCCACAGCGGAATTCGAAAAGCATCCAAGGGCGACTGCTTGATAAGTTGAATGACCGACTCCACCAATGTGTCGGCGGGGGTCAACGTACCATCCAGATCGACAACCAACGGTCGGGACCTGCGTACTGCGTAGTCAAAGGGGGACATGCCTTCGGCCGCGCTTGGGGCAAGGTCACCGAGTGGCACGGTCACCGGACCACCAACCCGCATTTTTGGAATCGCGATACGTAACCGTTTGCCATCGAGTAGCCCCCATCTTCATTTCCGCCGAAATTCAAAGGGATACTAGTTTGGGCTTACCCAAGGTTCATAGACAAAAATCAACGCTTGCGTGATACCCAGCAAAGTACCGATAAAGCACACGCGATTTCTGATGACACCCGATTTTCAGGTGCTTATCTGTAGTTTCCGCTTGCGCCGGGCTGCTCCAATACC
>CAJASG010000752.1 GCA_903944555.1 uncultured beta proteobacterium | reverse complement strand
GTCAAGATGGGCAGGCACGGCCAATTCGGCCAATCGAACGACCGAATTCATGGTGAGCTAGTTCCAAAACACAGCATGGGCCGATATTATGGACATAATGTTGATAATGTCCATAGATTGATAAATATATCAGCGTTTTCAACGTATTACGTTGTATTATTTAAGACAAATGATCAAGTAAAACAGCATGGAACTTCAAAATCACGCCGAAAACCGCTTGCTGGCCGAAATCGAGGCACTGCGCGCGCAGTACGCCGACACACAGGACCTGTACCGCGAGGTTTGCGTCGTTTTGTTCTTTCGCCACGGAATTACGCCTACGGCCAACAAGCTGTACCAATTGGTTCGCAAAGGGAGCATGAGTGCCCCGGCCGATGCCTTGAGTAAATTCTGGGACACCCTGCGCGAGAAGAGTCGAGTTCGCATAGAGCACCCAGACCTGCCGCAATCTTTGCGTGACGCTGCTGGCGAGGTGATCGGCGCCCTATGGCTAAAGGCGCAGGCCGAAGCGCACAACGCCCTTGAGAAACTGCGCGAAGATGCACAGATGCAGGTAGACACTGCAAACAATGCAACTCAGCAGGCACTCGAGAAGCTGAAAATTGCGCAGGTATCTCTTGAGACAGCGCTACTGGATGGTCAGCGCTCCAAAAATGAGATTGCAGCATTTCAAACAGACTTTGCAAGGGTACAAGGCGAATTGACTGCTCTGCAGCGCCAGGTTGATGCCGGCATGGATCAGCGCCGAGAATTGCAGGAAACGCTCAATGCAGCACAGCAACAATTCACCAGTGAGTTGCGGGAGCAGCGTTCCATTACCGCGGCCACAGAAGAACGCCATGCCAGCGAAGGCAAACGCCTCCTATTGGAAGTTGACCGAGAGCGCACCGGTGCCAACAAACTTCAAAAGGACTTGGAATCATCCCACCGTACTCTCGCCGACCAGGCGGAGCTATACCGCGTGCATGAAACTGAACAATTGCAACGCCTGACGTCACTGGGGCAACGCAATTCGGTTTTGGAAGGCCCCATGTCCGAACTGCGTGGGCAACGGGACTTGCTTCTGGCTGAGCGTGCCGATCTACGACTGCGGTTGGAAAGTCACGCCCCAGTCAAGAAAGTGCGATCCAAATCGTCAACGACCAAGGAAGCAAAGCGCTGAGAAGTCCGGCCAATTTATCTGTTGAAAGTTTTCGCGGCGTTGGGCTTAGAACCCCAAGAGGCTCAATTCCCGCCAGATGTCAGCAGGCATTAAGACCAAGCCGGTCTTTCGGTCGAACTCGAACACTTTGCCGGTGTTAGTGGCGGTTCAAAAGCGCGCTTAAATGGTTTTTGAACGCGCTTTTTGGGGGAATCCTGAAAAAGTTGCTGCGTATTCCGGAGACTATGCGTAGAACGTGAATATGTATAGGCAGGTAAATTGTCGCCGCCAAGCCCCCTGCAGCCGACGGCAGCAAGGGCCGATGACAGCTTCACATAGTCAAAGCCCGTCCAGGAACCTCATCAGTGAGTCCGAAGCGCGGAAGCGCTTGAGTTTCGTATCCGGTTCCTCGATGTTTCCGAGGGCCTTTTCCTTCATGGTCAGGTCAGCCTCTACGTATTGGTGCGTTGTGTTCACATTCTCATGGCCGAGCCACAGGGCGATGACGTTGAAGGGCACACCTGACTGCAGCAGGTGCATGGCCGTCGAGTGACGCACCGTGTGTGGCGAAATGCGCTTACCGGCTAGACTCGGCTGCTTGGCGGTTGCGAATTCAACGGCCAGTGCCAGACGCTGTGCCGCGTTACATCGCGTCATCGCGTGCCCGTCGCGGTTGGGCAGCAGTGGCGTCAGGCCGCGCAACTGCGGGTTCAAACGCAACCATGCACGAACTTCCAAGACGGTCGATTTCCACAGCGGAACGGAGCGTTGTTTGCGGCCCTTACCCTGAAGATGAACACAGGCTGCGCCATCAAGCACGACGTCTGCGACACGCACCCCGACGATCTCGGATACGCGGCCCCCGGTGTTATAGAGCATCACCAGCAACAAATGGTCGCGCTGCGAGGTCCAACTTTCACCGGGCTGCCCAATTACCGCCAGCATCTCCGGCCGCGTCAGATACCCCAGCATCGGTCGCTCGAAGCGCTTCATCGGTACGGCCATCGCCCGTTCGACCATGTGCAGTGCCGTTACGTCCCGCCGACCGGCGAACCTCAAGAGTGCGCGCAGTGCTGTCAGGCGCAGATTGCGGCTTCGTATCGAGTTGTTTCGTTCCTGCTCAAGATGGGCGAGGAAAGCTAGGAGCAGTTCCGGTGTGATGTCGGCCAGCTGCATCGCCGTTGGCACCTTGGCGAGCCGTTTACTGGCAAAGTCAAGGAACAGCGTGATCGCATCGCGATAGCACGCCACAGTGCGCGGGCTGACGGCGCGCTGCGCCACCAAGTAGTCGGTAAAAAACTGCTGCACGATGGCTGGGAATGACGGTGGCTGAGAGGTGCGTTCAGACATCGCAGACCTCCGGCATATAGTCCTCGAAGCGATGTGCAGCGATCGCCATGAGCTCCGGAACCGCCTGCAGGTACCAATAGGTGTTGCTCACTTTCGCGTGGCCAACGTAGGTCGACAATGCCAACATTGCTTGATCTACGTCGATTCCCTGTTGCTGCCATAGCAGGATGCGACGTACAACGAATGTGTGGCGCAGATCGTGAATACGGGGTGCGTGGTGAGTGCCGCGGTTGACCCAGGCCAGTTCCTTTCTCAGACCCTCGAAGACCCGCTCGACATGGCGTTGATCAAGCGGCTTGCCGTGGCGCCGCAATCGAGTATCGGGAAAGAACGGTGCCTCCTCATCCTGCGTGGCGCCAGTCAGATCGCGTATCCAGCGATATTTGCCAAGCGCTGACACCGCACTCAAATGGATCGGCACATTGCGCGACTTGGCAAACTTCGTCCGACGGATCGTCAGCATGCCGCGCTGTAGATCCACATCGCTGTTGTGCAAGCCGATTGCTTCAGAAATGCGCATGCCTGTACAGGCGATCAGACCGAACACCATCTCGAAGACACTGCCGTTCAGGCCGGACTCAGGTCCGAGTCGACGTGCGGCGGCCAATAAGTCGATGATTTCAGGTTCAGTGTAGATGTGTGGTACAAGCCGCTCGGACGGCCGACCGAAGATAGTGTAGTCAGGCACCTCGGTGCGCGGCTCAAACTGTTGCATCCAACGGGTGAATGGGCGCAGGATTTTGAGTCGGCGAGCCCAAGTTCGCGAATCGACACGACTGAGATTCGTTTGCCGGGCCCACTCGGCCATGATATCCAGAGTCAACAATTCGTAATCGACGATGTTGCGCACATAGCAGGCCAAGCTGCGCAGGCAATAGGCCTGACAGCGCAACTCAAAGCCCAAGCGGCGACGCTCCTCCAAATACTGCTCGACGCGTCCCCCGAGATCGGCGCTCATGCTGTGCTCCCAGGCCAGGGCAAGGCCACTTTGACGAGACTGCGACTGTCAAGCTTGGCGTAGATGAGCGTGGTGTTGAGTGAGCGGTGACGCAGCACGTCGGCCACTTCCTTCAGCGACGAGCCACCAGCCAGCAGACGGCTGGCCATGGTGTGGCGCAGCAAATGCGAACCGGTATATTTCAGTCCGGCGCGGGCGTAGGCTTGACGAATGGAGTGGCGAACCACCTTCGGTCCAATTGGCAGTTCACGCGGTGCAACGTGACGCACGAACAACATTCGATGCTTGGTCTTCGGGCGTTCATGGCTCAGATACTCGATGATGGCTTGGCCTGTAGACACGGGCAACGGCATCACATCATCGCGCCGCCCTTTGGTACCACGCAGCGCAATCGTTCCGGCGCGCCAGTCAATGTCGTCCAGACTTAGACGAGCAACTTCGGCGCTGCGCAGTCCGAGGTCCAACGCACAGCGCACCATGGCGTCAGCCCGCCGCATCAACGGACCGGCCTGCCCCAACGCGGCAACGAGTTGTTCGACTTCCTCGGGCTTGAGCGTCTTTGGTAGCGATGCAAGTTGCCAGTTGGCCGGGTAGACCAATACTCCTATAAGCGAATGAACCGGATCGCCCAACGTTGTGCGCCAGCGGAAATAGCTGCGCAGACTGGAAACAACAGACCTGATACTGGTTGGTTTATTGTGATGCGTGGCTTGCTGAATGAGGAAGTTTCGAACATGCTCAGCCCGTATTTCTGGGAAGTTAATGCGGCCATCGCCAAAGCACGAGAAAAGCAGGCGCCCGACGACTGCGATCCCTACCTTGCGGGTACTAAACACCAGATTACGCGCCTCAGTCATATGCTTGTCATAGCGTTGGAGCTCCTCACCGATTGGAGTCAATTCGGTTGCCCTGAGCGCCCCCGCGAGGCTGCTTCGGTCGTGGAGTACCGATCTACATGAGCAAATCGGCAAATGGACTTCAAGAAACTCTGCGACCAGCGCCTCGCAGACCTCGTCGGCCTTCTTTTGCGTGGATCCCATCCACCGTGACAGATGCGCGACGCCGCTCTTGCAGCGTTTGATGTAGCCAGCGGCATAACCGTGGTCAAACAGGTATTGCTCGTAGCATTGATTGTTCGATACCAGCGGACCGGCCTCCAAGTCGCTTTCGCGGGGGATGGGGCAAGAAAGAAGTTTGGTCATGATTGTGGCCTCCAGTAGTAGGAATACCACTGCACCAGAGCGAAAGGACTATGTCTAGTGCATCAAGGCCATGCGTCGATCGCCCCCCGAAGAAATTTACCCTAGCCAGCGAGACCGAGTTGAACTACGCATAGTTGACGTCTATACATAGTCTCCGGAATACGCACATTCTGCGCAAATTGAGCGCCAGACACACGAGCTTGAACTCGGCTTGTGCCTTCTGTAGTCCCCGCATACTGAACTGGCGAAATCCCAGTACGTTTTTGATCCACCCATTGGGCGGCTCTGCAATCCATTTGCGCTTTCTGTAATCAAGCCGGCCTTGCGCCGTTTCAAACTTGGCAGCCATCGCCGTCGTAT
>CAJASG010000751.1 GCA_903944555.1 uncultured beta proteobacterium | reverse complement strand
GGTCCAGCATGCCGGCCTGGAGGACTTTTTCCCGGTCTCCGGCCATGGCGTTGGCGGTCATGGCGATGATGGGCAGATCCTTGAAAGCAGAATTTTTGCGGATTTCCCGGGTGACCGTGTAGCCGTCCATCACCGGCATCTGGCAATCCATCAGTACGCCGTCAAAGTGGGTGTCATGGGCGAGGATGTCCAGCGCTTCCTGGCCGTTGTTGGCAATGGCGACCTCGACACCGGCGTTGCGCAGCAGTTCAACCGCCAGTTCCTGGTTCATTTCATTATCTTCAACCAGCAACACACGGGCTCCGGCCAGCTTCGCCAGCGCGTCGTCATAGCCGATCGCTTTCTCCTGACTCCGGGTCTCGGTGACGAAGCCTTTGCCCAGCGCTTCGCCGATGGCTTCGAGCAGCGTCGAGGCCATCACCGGCTTGGTCAGCACGGAGCTTGGCATCACACCACGCTGTTTGGCCGAGTTGAGCGCATCTTCGCGTCCGCAGGCCGTGACCATGATCACGGCCGGAGCCGGCAACAGGTGCTCTCCCTGCAATTGCCGGACCGCTTCGATACCGTCCATCAACGGCATTTTCCAGTCCATCAGCACCAAATCGTAGGGAGTGTCATTGCCCTCGGCTTGGGCGACCATAGCCAGGGCCTCGCGGCCGTCTCGCGCGGTATCGACTTCGGGTCCGAAGCTTAGCGCAATGCGGGCAGTGATCTCGCGCGCCGAGGCATTGTCGTCCACCACCAGCAGACGCATGCCCCGCAGTTTTTCGGCATTGCGCATGCGCTGTGGCATCGGGTCGGCCTGCACGCCGAAGCGGGCGTGGAAGTGGAAGGTCGAACCCTGTCCGACCTTGCTCTCGACCCAGATACGACCGTCCATCAGTTGAACCAGCTTTTTCGAGATCGCCAGTCCCAAGCCCGTGCCCCCGTATTCCCGGGTGGTCGAGGAATCCGCTTGGCTGAACGACTGGAACATCTTGTCGCACTGCTCGGGCGTCATGCCGATGCCAGAGTCCCCAACCCAGAAGTGCAGTTCGACGCCGTTGTCGTATTCCCCCACTTTTTCGATACCGACCACGATCTCGCCGGTCTCAGTGAACTTGACCGCGTTATTACCCAGGTTCACCAGCACCTGTTCCAGCCGCAACGGGTCACCGATGAGGGCGACGGGAATGGCGGCATCGGCCTTGAACAGCAGTTCCAGTCCCTTTTCCTCTGCCTTGACGCAGACCAGATTGGCGAGGTTGTCCATGACATCTTCCAACAGGAAGTCGATGTGTTCCATGGACATCTTGCCAGCCTCGATCTTGGAAAAATCGAGGATGTCGTTGATGATGCGCAGCAGGTTTTCTGCTGCGCGGTTGACCTTCACAATGTAGTTGCGCTGCTGCTTGTCCAGCCCGGTTTGCAGCGCCAAGTACGACATGCCGATGATGGCGTTCATCGGGGTGCGGATTTCGTGGCTCATGTTGGCAAGGAAATCGCTCTTGGCTTTGGTCGCTTCCTCCGCTACCTGGCGTGCATGCGCCGTCGCCAGCTCTGCGGCCTTGCGTTCGGAAATGTCTTCAAACATCCAGACGGTCACATGCGCGTAACCCTCCATGTGCAGGCCTTGGCCCGAAGCCTTGGCGATGAATTTTGAGCCGTCCTTGCGGGCAAAATCCCATTCAATGTGAGCTTCTTTGCCGGCGCCCAACAAGGGGGCAACCATACCGCCAAACATGGCGTAGTGTTCCAAAGACTCGAACATGATGGCGCCGGTCGATCCGACCATCTCATCCACGGTGCGACCGAGATGCTCAGCAATGTATTTGTTGGCCCGCAGGATGACACCGTCAGCGGTGTAGACTATGCCGTTGGGGGCATTCTCGAAGATCGTCTGTTGCTCATTCAATAGTTTACGAATTTCCACTTGCTGACGGTTCACTTCCTCACTGACGCGTTTTCTTTCCGTAATGTCATCCACCGTGAATTGCATCAGGTGTTTGGTGCCGCAGTTGAATGCGACCAAGTGCACCTCGGCATCCCAGATTTCGCCGTTGTCGCGGCGTGCCCGCCATTCGAATGTTGTGGAGCCCAACTTGAGTGCGTCCTGGGCAAACCGCTCACTGGCGACTTTGCTGTCGGTGCCGTCATACTGGAACGGGGCCGACATGTCCAGTGGCGTCTTGCGCAACAGGTCTTCGCGCGTTGCGTAGCCATACATTTGCAGCGCAGCTACGTTGCAGTCGATCAAGACTGTCTCCATGTCCAGCACGATCATGGAGCGTGAGGACTTCTGGAACAGCATCTTGTTGTAGGCCTCGCTGTCCCTCAGCGTCGCCTCGGACGTTTTGCGTTCGGTGATGTCTTGGTGAATGCCGACCACGCGTCGCGGCAATCCGTTGGCATCGCGCTCAGCCGCATGGCCGATGGAGAGAATCCATTTCCACTCCCCCGATTGGGTTTTCAACCGGTATTCGGAGCGGTAGTGCGCATCTTCGTTGTTCAAGAAGCGCTGCAGTAAGGCATTGGCGCAGGCCGAATCGTCCGGGTGCATGAGGCTGGAGAGGTAATCGTTGGGGGTGCTGTAGCGCTTACTCAGTTCTTCCTTGGTGTAACCCAGCATTTCTGCCCATATGGGGTTAACGATAGCGTGTGCTATGGCCCCGTCCGGCCCAAGATACCAGTCCCACAAACCCAGGTTGGCTCCATGCAGGGCCAGGTTAAGACGTTGCTCGCTTTCGGCGATGCGTTGCTCGACGAGTTCGTGTTCGGACGCGGTCGCCCGCGCTTCGGTCACATCTTCCAGCGTCCACACGGCGCCGCGCCCCAGGTCGGCCGGGTCGATGGCGCTGCCGCTCATTCGGCACCAAAAGAGCGAACCGTCCTTGCGCACCAGTTCTTGTTCGCGCTGGTGAATCTCCCCGCGCGACAGTTGCGCGTAGGAGGTGCCAACGTCGCTATCGCTGACGTTGTCGGTGTACCACATGCGCGTGCGCTGGCCGATTTGTTCGCCTGAGGCATAACCAAACATCTGGTCCAACTGGCGGTTGCTGCGGATGATGACGCGGTCCTTGAGGAATGCAATGCCCAAGGTGGTGGCCTCGAACATAGCGCTTTGCTCGGCGCTGGCGATGCGTGCCACATCTGCGGCCTTTTGGCGTTCCGTGATGTCGTAAATCCAGGTGACCATGTAGCGGCCATCAATGGAGTCCATCAACACAGAGGTCAGCAGTACGGTCAGCGGCGTGCCGTTCATGCTGACGAATGCGGCCTGGTAGTCGTTGACTGCACCGTCGCGGTGGAGTTGCTCGATAAAGGCGTGTCGATCCTCCGGGTTGTGCCAACAATCGATGGCTCGGTGGTTCGTGACTTCTTCCGGGGCAATCGCCATCAGTTCGATAAGGCGTCGATTGGAAAAGATCGATTGCCCCTGAAGCGTGCTGATCATCACGCCGGCCGGGCTGTTGTCTAGGATGCGGCGGAATTTCCCCTCGCTCTCGCGCATTTCGCGTTCTAGGCGCTTGCGTTCGGCGATGTCCTCGTACACCCAGACCGATGCGTGTTCGTAGCCGGCAAGTTGAATGCCTTGCCCGGACACCATGGCGATGTATTTCGTGCCATCCTTGCGGACAAAATCCCACTCCAGGTGAACATCCTTGCCCGCACCCAGCAGCGGCGCGACGAGGGTGCCGAATTCGCGGAAGCGCTCCGGGGATTCGAACAGGACGGCCGATGCCGACTGCCCTATCAGCTCGTCCACGCTGCGTCCGAGCTGTTTGGCCAGCTGCTTGTTGGCTCGAAGGATGATGCCTTCGGCGGTGAAAGACATGCCGTGGGGGGCATTTTCGAAAATCACCTGTTGTTCTTCCAGCAGTTCCTGAATTCCGCGCCGCTGGGATTCGATTTCTTCGCGTGCCCGCCGTCGTTCCGAGATGTCATCCACCGTGAACCGCAATGCCATCCTCCCGCCGCAATCGAACGCCATCAAATGCACTTCGGCATCCCATATTTCGCCATTAGCACGTTGGGCGCGCCATTGAAAAGTGACGATGCCTTGCTCGATGGCGGTGCGGGCAAGCTCTTCGCCTGCAGTGCGGCTGTCGGATCCGTCGTATTGCGTCGGAGCGGAAAAATCGAAGGGCATCTTGCCCAACACGTCCTCGCGTGCGGTGTACCCGTACAGATGCACCGCCGCCATGTTGCAGTCGGTGATGCCAAGGACCGGGTCAATGATCACCACTGGGGTCACCGACTCCTGGAATACTTTTTTGTTGTATCTCTCGCTCTCTCGCAGCGTGGTCTCGGCCTTGAGTCGCGACTCTTCGGATTGCGCCAATTTTTGCGCAAGCAGGTGATTTTCGTGCACTTGCCTAGCCAGTGCGGCTTTCACGTCCTGCATGGAGTCATCGGGGTACTGCCGCGATAAGGGTGGCATGTCAAAAAGTGGTTCCATCGCGAACGATTTGATCAGATCGCAAGGCGGTAGAACCAATCTGCTGCGGAAATGGTTTGGCCATTGGGGCAATCCAACTGCCCCGTCTTCACCATTTGCATGGTTTCGATGCCCGCGATCAGTTTTTGGGCCGCCCGAATCGACTTAAGGCCGAGCATTTGAGCAGCGATTCTTTTCACTGCCCGGTAATCCTGTTCTACGATGTAGTTGAGATATTTGGACTGACGCAATTCGACATCAGGACAGGCGTCGGCATTGCCACTCCGAATGACAGCGGTGTTGGCGCCACTTTTGTCGATTGTTATTTTCCCAGGAAGACCATGCAAGTTGGTGGCGCGCTCAAGGTAGCACCGTGCTGCTGCCAGGTCCCGCTTGGCGGGAAGCAGGAAGTCAACCGTGTCGCCGCGCCTGTCAACCGCGCGGTACAAGTACTTCCACTGACCGACAACTTTGATGCGGGCGCCATCTATCCACCAGCTTGCACCAACAGGGCGTTTGCGGCGGCGAAAAATGAGCGCCATGACCGGCAGAGTTTTCAAGGCCCAGCGGTGCACCGTGGAGTGATCACCCAAAATAGCCCGCTCCTGCATCACTACCCGCGGATAGTACAGCCGCGTGAGTATCTTGCGCAACTCGCCTATCATCATGATGGGGATTGTCTTGCTCATACTGTCATTCTCAGCCAGCGCTTATAGTGACAGAGTTCCATTTGCATCACTACAACCAAGATGGTACTTGCCAGCTTCTTCATCAACGTACATCTCCTTTGATTGGCTTCTCCAGTCACACACCAAAAGTAGTGTCCATCTGCGATGTGCATTGCACACCCCAGTCCCTGTTAACGGACATGTTGTAATTGTAAAAAAATATTACCCAATCAATCCAAGCAAATCCAAGCAAACACCCCTGAAATGGTTGTGTATTAGTCAAACAAAACGACAATCAGGCCATGCTTGATTTACATAAAGTCTGATGAACAGGGCGTTGTTGCATAAATTGCAATTGAGTTGAAACGACGTCATTTCTCGACCCTCTTCAGATTTTCACCGAGACCGGCATGCCCAGATTGGTCATCATGTTCAGTGCAGACGCGCTGACCCATGCCTCTGCCTTTTGTTGCG
>CAJASG010000750.1 GCA_903944555.1 uncultured beta proteobacterium | reverse complement strand
GATCGGCGGCTTCAAAGGCCGCACCCGCGTCTCGCGCCAACTCAGCGGCTTCCGAAAAGTTGAAGGTGTGCGGCCCCATCAGCACCGGGCAGCCGCAGGCGGCGGCTTCGATCAGGTTTTGCCCGCCCAGCGGCGCAAAGCTGCCGCCCAAAAGCGCTGCATCGGCCAAGCCAAAGTAAAGCGCCATTTCCCCCAGTGTGTCACCCAGCCAAACATCGGCCGGGGTCGGATCCCCGGCACCCCAGGCACTGCGCCGTGCGACTGAAAAGCCAGCGTCTTGAAAAAGCCGCGCCACTTCATCAAACCGCTGCGGGTGGCGTGGCACAACCAGCCACTGCACCGCGCCCAAGGCAGCAACATTTGCTATATTTTTAGGAGCTGCTTGCACAAATTCCACGGGCGTTGTGGCTATTATTTGCTTAAATTTTTGAATCAGCATCAGCTCTTCGCCTTCGCGCGAGCTGGCAAACATCAGCACCGGTTTGGCGCTCCTTTGGCGCATGGCACGGCCTTGGGCCAGCTGGGTGGCGTCCGGCGTGGCGTCAAATTTAAAATTTCCCATGACCCCCAGCACCGGCGCACCCAACGCGGTGAGGCGTGCGGCGTCGTCTGGCGACTGGGCCCACACCGCACGCAGGCCCGCGTAGGCGGGGCGGGACAGCCACGCAAGTCGCTTGGCTTGGCGGAAAGTTTTTGCGTTGCAGCGGGCGTTCACCAAACACAGGGGCACGCCCAAATGGGCGCAGCCTGCCACCAGGTTCGGCCAGATTTCGGTTTCCATCAGCAAACCGACCCGGGGTTGGAAGTGCGTCAGAAACCGGGCAACCGCACCGGGGGTATCCCACGGTTGCCACACCTGCACATCACCGGGCTGCAACAAGGCCAGACCCTGGGCGCGCCCGGTGGCAGTGCCATGCGTGAGCAACAGGCGCATGCCCGGCAGCTGAAGTCGGAGTTGCGCGACCAGCACGGCGCAAGCCCGGGTCTCGCCCAGCGAGACGGCGTGCACCCAGACAAAACGCCGGTCCACGCCCACTGCATCCACAACTTCCACCGTTGATCCAAGCGACAACGCAGCGCCGACCGACTCTGCGGGCTGGGTGTAGTGTCCAAAGCGCTCTTCGATGGCCACGCCATACCCGGGCTCTGCCTGTGCGCGCCTGCGCAATTTGCGGCGCAACACCGGCTGCGCCAGCCACACCACAGCGGTGTAAACCCAGCGCGCAATGGCACCGCGCATCATCGGCACAGCACAGGGGTGGCGAGGCTTTCCCAGGCTTGCCAGACCGAGTCCACGTCCGGCTGCGGCGTGGCGTAAACGCTCACCTGCCGGGGTGCGCCTGCGCTTTGCGGCCCGGTGCGCCAGGCGGTGTCAAAGTTGTAGATCTGCACATGGGGCAGGCCCAGGGCGACGGCAATGTGGCTCAGGCCGCTGTCCACGCCCACCACACCGGCGCAGTGGGCCATGGTGTCAGTCAGGGCGTCCAGCCCCATGGTGGGCCAGACCCACACGTCGTCGAGTTGGCTTGCAATGGCTTCACTGGTCACTTTCTCGGCCGCACTGCCATGCGCCAGCGCGACCGCAAAGCCATGGTGGTTCAGACGCTGGCCCAAGGCTACCCAAGAGGCCACGGGCCACTGCTTATCGGCGCGGGAGGTGCCGTGCACCAAGGCCACGACCGGCCTGCGGGCAGCAAACGGGTTGGCAGCATGGCCGTGGCGCACCGCTGGGGGCCGCGGCACCGCCAATGCACCCGGTTTTAGGCCGAACCGGGCCGTCGCATCCGCTTCGTATTTGAAGGCAGCAGCGCACAGCACGCGCGAGCGCTCTATGGCGTGCACATGCGGCTCCAGCTCAATGGCCACGTCGGCCACCCAACGCGCCGGTGCTTCGAAACTGGAGCCATCGGTTTGGTTGGCCAGGCCGTAGCGCCGCCCGCGTGCTGCGGTGCGGGCCAGCCAGGACACCAGGGGCCGACTTGGTCAAGCCCTGCAAGTCAATCACTGCGTCATAGGCGTCAGCCTGCAGCTCGGTCTTAAAGGCGGCCCACTCCAAGCGGGTTGTTTTGGAAAATGGTGCCTTGCGCCAGCGCCGCAGGTCGCAGGCAATCACGCGCTGAACGCCGTCACAGCGCGCAACCAAGGGCGCAAAGGCCCGCTCCACCACCCAGTCAATCTGTACACCCGTAAACGCACGACGCAGGTCCTGCACGGCAGGCATGGCATGCACCACGTCCCCCAGGGAGGAGAGTTTGACGATCAAGACCTTCACAACGTCCTTACGTTCAATGGGCCGCAGGTCCAAAGTGGGCGTCGGGCTTGACGCTGTGCAGCAGGCGCAACATGTCGGCCTCGATGCGCGCCAGTGCTTCCGGCGTGTGGCCCTCAAAACGCAGCACCAGCACCGGCGTGGTGTTGGAGGCGCGCACCAGGCCAAAACCATCGGGCCAGTCGACGCGCAAGCCGTCAATGGTGTTGACCACGGCTGGTGTGGCAAAGTCGGCCCGCGCCACCAGTTGGTCCACCAGCCCGTGCGGTTCTCCTTCGGCACACACCACATTGAGCTCAGGGGTGGAGAAGCTGGTGGGCAGCGCGTGCAGCACGGCGTTGGCGTCTGGTGCGTGGCTCACGATTTCCAGCAGGCGACAGCCCGCATAAGTACCGTCGTCAAAGCCAAACCAGCGCTCTTTGAAGAAGATGTGGCCGCTCATCTCGCCGCCCAGGGGCGAGTCGATTTCTTTCATCTTGGCCTTGATCAGCGAATGTCCGGTCTTGAACATCATCGGCACGCCACCCGCTTCGGCAATGGCCGGGGCCAAGCGCTGCGAACACTTCACGTCATACACGATGGTGCCGCCGGGCACGCGCGACAGCACATCACGGGCGAACAGCATCATCTGGCGGTCAGGGTAGATATTGGTGCCGTCTTTGGTAACGATGCCCAAGCGGTCACCAT
>CAJASG010000749.1 GCA_903944555.1 uncultured beta proteobacterium | reverse complement strand
AGGATCTTTGAGGCCAGTCCTTTGGATTCGATCCAGGGAAGAACCAGGAAACGCGCATTGTTGATTACCAGTTGCAGATTCCTTTGCCGCTGCTCGTCAGTCCAACCGATATAGCGTTCCCGGTCCTTTAGCTTCCAGGCGCATGCGCAGAAGCTGATGCAGGCAACGAGTTGATCACCGGCAAATACGTTGTAGCGAATCTGGCTACCCGACATAGCTGCGTAGCCCAAGTAGTGGTAGCGCGCAATGTATTCATTCCACAGCAGCGAAGTTGCCCGACCACTGACCACCTGCAGCGTAATGTGCTGGAGTTCGTGCACGGGCTGCTTGATAGGAGATTGGGGGTCGCTTGCGCTGGTGTTGGGGAAATGGGCTTTTCTGCGCACCACGCCGATGCGTGAGGGTGGCAAGGTGATGAGGCCATCGGCCTGCATACGCAGCAGTGCCACGCGGCAAGTCATGTCCTTGAGTTCCCCGTTTGGCTTGGTCCATCCCCACAACAGGCAGAGTTTGCGCGAAAGTGCGGATCGCTGAAGCTTGTGGTCCTGCGCTATCAGATCGCGAATAGTCTGGACGTCATCGGCGCTGAATTCGCGTGCACAGTAGATGGTCATGAAGTGTCGAGTATTTCCTGAGGGCGGCACGCTCGCATTTGCGCCAGACGCTTGGCATTCATCTTCCATGGAAGAAAGGCGTCGATATCTGCGGGCGGCGCATTGCTATTGTCGGCGCAGGCCTGCAAATAGGCAGTGAGCCAGGTGCGCAGATTCAAGCCCCACAGCTTCATGGTGGCAAACAAGCTGTACATCGTGGCGGCCAACTCCGCGGATCCTTCAGAGCCTGAGCCGTTAAAGTTTTTTCTGCCCACTACTGGAGAACGCATGCTGCGCTCGGCTTGGTTATTGTCAATGTCAACCCAAGGACAGGCGACAAAAACTATCAAGCCAGCCCAGTGAGTCGTCATGCTCTGCAGCACTTTGGCGGCTGGAGGAAAGGTTTCATGATTGGCCACACCAACAGCACAATCACTGGCCATTTGTCGCACCGCTTGCTCCAGAACCAGTTGAGAGTTCACGCGCTCTGGGCTGTTTGTGAGAGCCTTCAGGCGCAGCCTGTTGAGGTGATACAAGTTCCCAATTCTGTCGACCCACTGTAGCGCCCACTCTGAGCACTGAGGGTAGGAGTTGGCCAAATCCAGGAAGTCGCGTCTCTGATGAGCCCAGCAAAAAGCCAATTTAATGCCGGGGTTTAGGCGGGCAAAGCGCTTGTAGCCCGAGTAGCGGTCACAACTGATGATGCCCTTCTTGACTCCGTCGAATTCGGCCATGATCACTTCTGCGGCGCGCGACTCATCGACCACATAGTGAACCACTGAGGAAGACTGAAACACCCACATGTACCAGCGGTGCCCAACCTTGCCCAGCACATCGACAAAAACAGCCCAGCGGGTTTCATCGGCATGCCAATAGGGCTCTGTCCGAAGCTTGGCGAGCAGCGCATCGTCGACTGGTTTGAAGAAGGGCGCTATTGTCAGCAACCCACCGGCCAGAGTGCCAGGGGCCATGTTCAAGCCGTGATCTGCCAGATCCTGCAGCAGACGGTGGCTAGGTCGGCCATAGGCAAACTTATCAAGCAACACGCTGGTCCACACTGAGATACCAAACTTGCCCCGTTCGATTAGTCTTGCGGGACTCGGCGCCGTGACGATGCCGCTGACACAACCGCATTGGCAAGTTGGCGAATAGCGATGGCGGTGAATCACACGCCGATAGGCCTTGACCTCGATCTCCAGTACCTGCGCGTCTTCGGTGCCGGCAAACTCTTTGAAGGCCAGGCCGCATTCGGGACACTGCGCTATCTCCAGAACAATGTCCTCATGGCGTTGGCTCAGTTTGGATTCAATGGTGCGACCATGGCCGATGGTGCCGCGCTGTTGTCCACGCTTGCGACATGTCGCTGCCAGGGAGCGACTCTCGCTTGGGTTGCTTTGCTCGCTCTTGGTCGAGAAGAGACGCTTTTGCAGGTCACGCACCTGAGCCAGTGCCAAATCCAGCTCGGCCTGCAAAGCAGCATTTGACTTCAGGGCCCGAGCCTTTAACTCCCGCACGAGTCGGTCGTGGCGGACTTCTTGTTGGTCGAACTTGGCGGTGGCCTTGCGGTGCATTGCTTGCCAATACTTGGCGGCCATCTTTAACTCGAGGTGCTGTTGCTGGGTGATGCTGACGCAAACCTGAGAAAAGGGCACTGGTGGTACGTCAACGGCGGCCTTGATGGCAGCGGTGTCGGGGGAGGCAGATGTTGCACGCACAAGTGCAACGGTAGGGGAAAAAGATGACTGTGTCCAGCAATTTCTGCATTTGCTCTATGGGTTCACCGAATACTTACCGATTTAGGTAGCGATTCGCGCACCCTGATTGATTTTCAGGGTGCTCAAACGCAGACTTGACCTATGCCGACAATGCAGCGGTGGACGATTGCGCTTGCTCTAGCAGAGTGCGTGCAGCCCAGATCGTGCTCTGCATGGTCTCGCGCGTGGGTGTCGTAGATTCCCCATCCAATGCCATGGACAAGGAACTCAGAACACCTCCAATTTGAGATAAACGCGCTTGCAATGTGTCAATTGCGTTGGT
>CAJASG010000748.1 GCA_903944555.1 uncultured beta proteobacterium | reverse complement strand
GCCTTGAGCTCGTCGGAGCCGGCGGTGAGCAAGGCTTCAATCGCGCCGTCGGTCAGCAGCGGGCACAGGGCGAAGCTCAGGTTGGCGGAGTTTTGCATTTCGCCAATCGAGGCGCCAATGGTCTTGGGCAGGCCCTGGCCGCCAAAATCCACCGGGTGCTGCAGGCCTTGCCAGCCGCCGTCGGTGAATTGTTTGAACGCTTCCTTGAAACCCGGCGTTGCCGTCACCACACCGTCTTTCCAGCTCGAAGGGTTTTTGTCGCCTTCCCAGTTCAATGGAGCCAATACGCCCTCCGTGAACTTGGCCGCTTCTTCCAGCACCGCCTGCGCGGTGTCCAGGCCGGCGTCTTCAAAGCCAGGGAGTTGGGCGATCTGCTCGATATTGGCCAGATGCTGGATGTTGAACAGCATGTCTTTGACGGGGGCGACGTAGCTCATGGGAATCTCCGGAAGAATTCTTGAAACAAGGGAAAAATCAAATCGGCCATGCGTTTAACGCACGAAAAAAAAGGGCACCGCAAGCGATGCCCTTATTCATATTGGCCTTAGAGCGCAGCAATCAGTTCGGGCACTGCCACAAACAGATCGGCTTCCAGGCCGTAGTCGGCTACGCTGAAAATTGGTGCTTCGGGATCCTTGTTGATCGCAACGATCACTTTGGAGTCCTTCATACCGGCCAAGTGCTGGATCGCACCGCTGATACCAACCGCCACATACAACTGGGGCGCGACGATCTTGCCGGTCTGTCCCACTTGCCAGTCGTTGGGTGCGTAGCCTGCATCCACTGCCGCACGGGAAGCACCCATGGCAGCACCCAGCTTGTCGGCCAAGGGCGTCATGACTTCCATGAACTTCTCGCTGGAGCCCAATGCACGTCCGCCGGACACGATGATCTTGGCTGCGGTCAGCTCAGGACGGTCGTTCTTGGCGATCTCGGAACCCATGAAGGTCACGGCAGCACTGGCGCCCACGGCTGCCAGCACTTCCACGGCGGCATTGCCACCGGTGGCAGCAGCAGGGTCAAAGCCGGTGGTACGCACGGTCAGCACTTTGGTGCCATCAGTACTTTGCACAGTGGCAATGGCGTTGCCAGCGTAGATGGGGCGTTCAAACGTGTCGGCACTCACCACTTTGGTGATGTCGGAGATTTGACCGACATCCAGCTTGGCTGCCACGCGGGGAGCCACGTTTTTGCCGGAAGCCGTAGCGGGGAAAACGATGTGGCTGTAGTTGGCCGCAATGGCCAGCACCTGGGCCGTCACATTTTCGGCCAGGCCGTGAGCCAAGCCTGCGTCGTCGGCGTGCAACACCTTGGTGACGCCAGCGATTTTCGCAGCCGCAGCGGCCGCAGCGGCCGCATTGGAGCCTGCCACCAGCACATGCACATCACCACCGCACTGCGCCGCAGCCGTCACGGTGTTGAAAGTTGCACCTTTGATGGATGCGTTATCGTGTTCAGCGATTACGAGGGAAGTCATGCGAGCACCTTTGCTTCGTTTTTGAGTTTGGCAACCAAGGTTGCGACATCGGGCACCTTGATACCGGCGCTGCGCTTGGGCGGCTCGGTCACTTTGAGCGTCTTGATACGGGGGGCCACGTCCACACCGAGGTCTTCAGGCTTGAAAACGTCCAGTTGTTTCTTCTTGGCCTTCATGATGTTGGGCAGGGTCACATAACGTGGCTCATTCAGACGCAAGTCGGTCGTAATGATGGCCGGCAGGGACACCGACAGGGTTTCCAAACCACCGTCGACTTCACGGGTGACGGAGGCTTTGCCGTCGGCAACTTCTACCTTGTTGGCAAAAGTAGCTTGGGGAAGATTCGCCAGCGCTGCCAACATTTGACCGGTTTGGTTGCAATCGTCGTCAATGGCTTGTTTGCCCAAAATCACCAGACCGGGTTGCTCTTTGTCGATCAGTGCCTTGAGCAGCTTGGCAACGGCCAAGGGCTGCAGTTCTTCGGCCGTTTCGACCAAAATGCCGCGATCTGCGCCAATGGCCATGGCCGTGCGCAGGGTTTCCTGGCACTGGGTCACGCCGCAAGACACCGCGATCACTTCGGTGACAACGCCCTTCTCCTTCAGACGCACCGCTTCTTCAATAGCGATTTCATCAAAAGGATTCATGCTCATTTTTACATTGGCGATATCTACACCGGTGTTGTCCGACTTAACGCGGACCTTCACGTTGTAGTCCACCACACGCTTGACTGCGACCAGGACTTTCATTGCTTCGACTCCAGAGGGTTACAAATTGGGCTATCTACTTGACGTGCACGTCAACTCAGTGATTCTATGCGGCAGGACGCCCCCATAAAATAGAACGATCGTGCTTTTTTTGAATTATACCTGTTCCCGGGGAACCAAAGTGACACACCCAGCTTCAGCGGTTGTGCACGACCCGCTGTGGGTACGGGATTTCGATGTGATGTTCGCGCAGCGCCGCCAAAATCGCCAGATTGATGGCCGAACGCAGGTTGAGCTGGCCCTTTTCCGGATCACTCACCCAATAGCCCACCGTGAACTCCAACCCGTCCGCACCGAAGGCAGACAGGTAAACAGAGGGCGTGGGCTCCGCCAGAACCCGCTCCTGTGCCGTCGCCGCCGTCAGTAGCAGCCGGGTGATCAGTTCCACATCCGCGTCATAGGCGACCGAAACCACGGTGCTTTGGAACACCTTGGAATCCACCAGCGACAAATTCTCAATGCGGTTGGTGATGAGCATTTCGTTGGGCACGATGGACTCGCGCCCCGCCTGGGAGCGCACCACGGTGTAGCGGGCGTTGATTTGGGTGATGACGCCTTCGAAGTTGTCGACCCGCACGGTATCGCCAATACGCATGCTGCGCTCAGCCAGGATCACAAAACCACTCACGTAGTTGGCAGCCAGCTTTTGCAGGCCAAAACCAATCCCCACACCCACCGCCCCACCCAACACCGACAGCGCAGTGAGGTCAATCCCCACCGCAGACAGTGCCAGCATCAGGCCAACAAACATCAGCAAAGCGCGGGTGGCGTTGCTCACCGCTTTGCGCAGTGATAACTCGCCACCCGTAGCGGAGCGCAGCAAACGGGACTCAATCGCAGCAGAAATCCAAAGCGTGAGGATCAGCACCAAACCAGCCGTCAGCAGGCCTTCAATCAGATTACGCACCGAAAGCGTGGTGCCGCCAACCTTCCAGGTGATCTGGTCCAACTCATTAAGAATCACAGGTAGCAAACCGCTGACCCACAGCACCATGCCCAGCCACGCCAACCACGAAATAGTCTGTTCCAGCGCACGCGCCCAAGGCGCCTCGGTAAAGGCCACTTGCAAGACCTTGACTCCCACCCGAATCGCCACCAGTGACACCAGAACCGGTATCGCCACTTTAAAGATGACGACCGATACATAGTGGTCCAACACGGCACGGGCCACAGAGCCCAGGCACAACAGCAACAGAGGAAACAGAACACCGTCCAACACGCGCTTGCCAAACCAGATGGAGCGGACTTTTTGCAACCCAAGGGCTCTGCGCAGCAACGCCACCATGCCCCAAGCCATAGCGACGCACACCGCCAGCACCAACAACTCCACCAGCACGGTGGGCTCGGTGAAAGCGGCTACCCAGCCACCGAAATCGTCAATGGGCTTGGGTGCGGTTTTCAAATATCGGCCAACGCACGAATGTGCGCCTCCACACTGCGGGCCAAAGCGTTGAGGTTGTAGCCACCTTCGAGGCAGGACACGATGCGCCCTTGGCAGTGGCGGTAGGCCACTTCTTTGAGCTTTTGGGTAATCCAAGCGTAGTCTTTTTCAACCAAACCCATTTGGCCCATGTCGTCATCGCGGTGGGCGTCGAACCCGGCGCTGATAAAAATCATCTCGGGTTTGTAGGCGTCCAGACGTGGCAGCCAATGGGCCTCGATCAAGTCGCGCACTTCCTGCCCCTTGGTGTAGGCGGGCACAGGCATATTGACCAAATTACTTGCACTGGACAGCGCTCCGCCCTCTGGATAGAACGGGTGCTGAAAGAAACTCACCATCAATATGCGCTGATCCCCCTTGACGATGTCCTCGGTGCCGTTGCCATGGTGCACATCAAAGTCGACGATGGCAACGCGCTTCAAACCATGGCGCTCCAATGCGTAGCGCGCGGCGATAGCCACATTATTGAAAAAGCAAAAACCCATGGCCTTATCGTGGCAGGCATGGTGACCCGGGGGACGGACGGCACAGAACGCGTTTTCCATCTCACCAGCGATGACGGCATCGGTCGCGGCAATTGCCGCACCGGCGGCGCGCAATGCGGCATCCCAAGTGTGCACATTGATCGAGGTATCCGGGTCAAGTTGCGCGTGGGTAGGGCCGCCAGCATTGATTTCCTCGCGCAACCCGTCGGTCAAACCCCGAAGCGACGCTACATGCATACGTCCGTGGGCCAGCTCGATATCGGTAATCGGGGCCTGCGGAGCCTCACGTCGGTCCAGCGCATCTGCGACGCCACTTGCCAGAAGATGGTCTTCAATGGCATCAAGCCGTTCAGGACACTCGGGGTGCCCGGGGCCCATTTCGTGTTTACGGCAGTCGGCGTGAAAAAAGTATCCTGTTGTATTCACCTAAGAACTCACGTTTCAAAATTTTCGGTTAACGTCGTGCAATGGACGCACAACACAAGCTTAAATCGTTACTTATCCAGCTTAACACGGTCATTGTTGGCAAAAGCTTACAAATCCAGGACTGTGTCGCCTGTCTGTTGGCTGGCGGCCACTTGCTGATTGACGACGTCCCAGGCGTCGGCAAGACCACACTGGCGCACGCCCTGGCCCGCACCTTCGGTCTGCAGTTCTCGCGGGTGCAATTCACCTCCGATTTGATGCCCAGCGACCTGTCCGGCGTCTCCATTTACGAGCGTGGCAAAGAGGCCTTCATCTTTCACCCCGGTCCCATCTTCGCGCAAGTGCTGCTGGCTGACGAAATCAACCGCGCCAGCCCCAAAACCCAAAGTGCGCTGCTGGAAGCCATGGAAGAAAAGCAGGTCACAGTTGAAGGTGAAACCCGTCCTCTGCCCCAGCCCTTCTTTGTGATTGCCACGCAAAACCCACTGGACCAGGTGGGCACCTACGCCTTGCCGGAATCACAAATGGACCGCTTTTTGATGCGCATTTCGCTGGGCTACCCGGACCGTGCCGCCGAGCGCGAGTTGCTGGTCGGCAGTGACCGGCGCGCCATGGTCGATGGGCTCCCCAGCCTGCTGACGTTGCCAGAATTACAGCTACTGCAACAAAGCGTACTGGACGTCCACGCCGCAGGCCCCTTGTTGGACTATGTGCAAGACCTGATAGCCGCCACCCGCTCGGGCCAATGGTTCTTGCAGGGCCTGAGCCCGCGCGCTGGCATTGCCGCGGTCCGTGCCGCCAAAGCACAGGCGCTGCTCAGCGGACGGGACTATGTTGCACCCGACGACGTACAGGCCATACTGCCCCAAACCATCGCCCACCGGCTGATACCGGTCGGCGACTCCGGGCGTGGCGCCGTGGAGCAGGTGCGCGCCATGATGGCGGCGGTACCGCTGCCTTGACAGGCATGCCGAACCTTCGCCAGCGCTTTCAGCTCTGGTTCCAGTCGCGGTTGCCTCTGCGCGACAGCACCACCCTGACCCAGCGCAACGTCTACATCCTGCCCACCCGCCCCGGTTTGATGCTGGGCCTGACCCTGGTGGTGTTGCTGCTGACCAGCATCAACTACCAGCTCAACCTGGGCTATGTGCTGACGTTTTTGCTCACCGGCAGCGCCGTGGTCGGCATGCATGTGTGCCACGGAACACTTCGCGGTCTTACTATGAATTTGCTAGCGCCTGACGCACAGTTTGCGGGGGGAAACGTCACAATCAACGTCAATATCACCAGCAGCAGGCGCTCGGTACGCCATGGCATTGGCATGGCGGTGCTGGGGTCCGGGCACTGGAGCTGGACCGATGTTCCGGCCCAAGGCTGCACCAAAGTGCAAATTGCTTTCAAGCCCGAACGGCGCGGTGTGCACCCGGTGCCCGCTCTCACCGCCGAGACCCGTTTCCCGCTGGGCACTTTTCGGGTGTGGACCGTGTGGCGACCGGCCGCCAAGGTGCTGGTGTACCCGGCGCCCGAACCCCACCCGCCACCGCTGCCCCCAGGGGAGCCGCGCGCTGGCGGAGCGGCCAGCGTGCAGCGGCAAAGCACAGGGGAATTTGACGGGGTGCGCGCTTACCGCCGGGGTGACCCGCTCAAACTGGTGGTCTGGAAAAAAGCCGCCAAGGCCGACGAACTGGTCAGCCGTGACGCCCAGCAAGTGCAGCGCTTTGAGTTGTGGTTGGACCTGGCCCATGCGGGTAGCAGCGTGACACACACCCTAGAGCACAAACTCTCACGCTTGTGTGCCTGGGTCCTGCTGGCCGAGAAACAGGGGCTCATTTATGGCCTGCGCCTGGGCGGACAAGAGGTCCCACCCGGCAGCGGCGAAGCCCACAAACGTGCTTGCCTGCAGGCCCTGGCCTTGGCCTGAGAGCGCCACCACCATGCTGCACCAGCTCAAGAACCTCCCCCGCGACGCGCGTGACACGCTTTTCCTGCTGGCCGTCATCGCCTGGATCATTGCACCGCAGGTCAGCAACCTGCCGGTGTGGTGCAGCACCATGGCGGCGGCCCTGCTGCTGTGGCGCGGAATGATCGCTATTCAATCGGCGGCGCTGCCGTCGCGCTGGTGGCTGGCGGGCCTGCTTCTGCTGGCCATCGGTGCCACACTGTACTCCCACCGCACCCTGCTGGGACGCGACGCCGGGGTCACCTTCATCGTGGTGTTGCTGGCCCTAAAGACACTGGAAATGCGCGCGCGCCGGGATGCCTTTGTTATCTTTTTTCTGGGCTTTTTCGCCATGCTCAGTAACTTCTTTTTCTCCCAAAGTTTGCTCACCGCAGCCAGCATGCTGGTGGCGCTTTTGGGCTTGCTGACCGCGCTGGTCAACAGCCACATGCCGGTGGGTCGCCCCCCACTCATGCAAGCCGCCAAGACCGCCGGTTGGATGGCGCTGCTGGGTGCGCCCATCATGGCGGTGCTGTTTATGCTGTTTCCCCGCATAGCGCCACTGTGGGGCGTGCCCGGAGATGCAATGAGCGGGCGCAGTGGCCTATCCGCCAGCATGCAGGTTGGGTCCATTGCCAGCTTGGCGCTTGACCATAGCATCGCCATGCGCATCCGGTTTGAGGACACACCCCCACGCCAAAGCAATATGTACTTCCGGGGCCCCGTACTTTCCACCTTTGATGGCCGTGAGTGGCGGCCATTACGCTCCGGCTTTCCGCAGCGTATGCAAGCCACCGCTGATCTGCAGGTGCAGGGCGCCCCCGTGCGCTACCAGGTTACGCTGGAGGCCAATAGCCGCCCCTGGATTTTGGTGCTGGACGCAACCCCTGAAAAGCCAACTCTATTGGGCTACACGCCCAGCATGACTCCGGATTTGCAGTGGGTCGTGGAGCGACCCATTAGCGACATGGTCCGCTACCGCGCCACCAGCTATCCTAGCTTTCGCCATGGACCGAACCGGCCGGTCGTCGGCTTGCAAGATTACCTGGAGCTGCCCCCTGGCTTCAACCCCCGCACACTGCAGCTGGCCGTGGACATGCGCCGCGACCCGGCCTATGCCAAGGCCGACGCGTCCACACTGGTACAAGCCGTCATGGACCGCCTGCGCACCGGAGGCTACCAGTACACGCTGGAGCCGGGGGTGTATGGCACCCATACTGCCGACGAATTCTGGTTCGACCGTAAAGAGGGATTTTGCGAACACATTGCCTCGTCCTTTGTGCTGCTGATGCGCGCGCTGGATGTGCCCGCGCGGGTGGTGACCGGCTACCAGGGTGGCGAGCGCAACAGCGTGGACGGTTTTTGGACTGTGCGCCAAAGCGACGCCCATGCATGGGCCGAGGTATGGGTGGCAGGCCAGGGCTGGATGCGTGTCGACCCGACCTCGGCCGTAGCCCCGGGGCGCACCGGCACCCTGCAGCGTCTGGAGGCCCCTCGTGGCGTATTG
>CAJASG010000747.1 GCA_903944555.1 uncultured beta proteobacterium | reverse complement strand
TGCCTTCTCTGCCCAAGCCGCCCAGCCACTGACCGTCAAGGTCTACAACGCCGGTGCCGCCAGCTTCAACGTCAACTCCACACTGGTCTATGGCGAAAAAGAAGCCATGGTCATTGACGCTGGCTTCACCCGCGCCGACGCGCTGCGCATTGCGGCCAACGTGCTCGACAGCGGCAAGCAGCTCACCACCATCTACGTCAGCCAGGCCGACCCTGACTACTACTTCGGCGTGGAGACCCTGAAAGAGGTCTTTCCCCAAGCCGACGTGGTCACCACGCTCGCCGTGCTGGAAAAACTGGCACCCAAGCTGACGGGCAAGGTCGCATTCTGGGGCCCCAAGATGGGTGCCAACGCACCGCGCAAACCGGTGGTCCCACGTGCGTTGGAAGGCAACACCCTGACGCTGGAAGGCCAGACGATTGAGATCCGCGGCACACAAGGCCCGCTGGCCCACCGCCCTTACGCCTGGATTCCATCCATCAAGGCCATCGTCGGCAACATCGGCGTGTTTGGCAACATGCATGTGTGGACCGCGGACACGCAAACTCCGGCACTGCGTGCTGCCTGGGTTGCGCAGCTGGATGAGATGGCGGCCCTGAATCCCGAGTTGGTGATTCCCGGCCACATGAAGGCCGGCACAGCAGTGGATGCCAGCACGATTAGTTTCACCAAGGACTATTTGCAGACCTTCGAGAAGAACCTGGCCGCCAACAAGACCAGCGCAGCGCTGATCGGTGCCATGAAGCAGTCCTACCCGCAGGTGACCGACGGTGCCATGTCGCTGGACATTGGGGCCAAGGTCAATACGGGTGAGATGAAGTGGTAGGAATGAATCGGGAAGAAGACAGCACCATGCCAACCACCGTTACGTATCTGTTCGATCCCCTGTGCGGCTGGTGCTACGGCGCGTCGCCCGTAGTCCAGCAACTGGGGCAACAACCCAATATCCAACTGGAACTGGCCCCCTCCGGCCTATTTGCTGGAGGCGGGCGCACCATGGACGCGGCCTTTGCGGACTATGCCTGGTCCAACGACCTGCGCATTGCCAAGCTCACCGGTCAGCGCTTCACCGAGGACTATCGCCAGAACGTGCTGGGCCGCCTTGGCAGCCGCTTTGACTCGGCCGCCGCGACGCTGGCACTCACCGCCGTGTCATTGACCGCTCCGCAGCGCGAGCTGGAAGCGCTGAAGGCCTTGCAGGAAGCGCGCTATGTGCAGGGTCTGGACACTTGTGATGTGTCGGTAGTGGGAACGCTGCTGCGCGATCTCGGCCTAGCCGTCGCCGCAGATCGCTTCGCCGCAAGCGATGCCGAGCTGCTGGCCGCCAACTCTGCGCGTATCCAGAAGGCGCGGGGTCTGATGCAGACCTTTGGCGCGCAGGGTGTACCTGCGCTGATGGTCACCGACGGGCGAGGAAGTCGGCTGTTGAGCGGTAATGCGCTGTATGGCAACTTTGAAAACCTGCTCAGTCAGATTGAGGCAGCCTGAACATCGCGGTAGAACCGGTTGAATACGAACGGTTTTACCGTACTCATTCACCATTGCCCTAAACTGATTTTTCAACAACACAACGGAGTACATACCATGATCATCGTGACAGGCCACGCAATTGCGCGCGAAGGCAGCGACGAGGAAATGCAGAAACTTGCGGTCGAACACGTGCTGCGTTCTCGCGCCGAGCCTGGCTGCATTTCCCATGCTGTGAGCCGTGACGTGGAGCATCCACGCCGTTTCGTCTTCGTTGAACGCTGGACCGACATGGCAGCGCTACAGATGCACTTTCGCGTCGAGGCGTCGCAGCATTTTGCAAAAGCTATGGCTCAGCTTTCGGACGGACAACCAGAGATGGCAATCTATCAAGCGGATGCGATCAAGTTGGCTTGATGCAAACCCAATCCAATGACTTGTCTTTGATTGCTGGGCGCGGAACGACCGCTTTTGACAACTCGCTCGGTCAAATTGTTGTCGCAGCCTGAATAAAAGATAGGCATGTGTCTGCATGCAAGCATTGCCGAAGCCTGTCTACTCCAGACTCGTTGTTGTGCCCCCCAACTTTTCCAACAACAGGTCCAGGATGCTGTAAAGATCGCGTGCGAATGGTTGACCAATCAAGGCCTCTAGCTCCTTATAGGTCGCTTCAATTCGGGGGGCCAATTGGCTAGCGAGTTCAGCGCCTTTGGCGCTGACAGTAACAAGCACACGGCGCTGGTCATTCTCGAAGCGCTCACGTAGCACCAAACCCAGCTCGTCCATACGTGTCAGGATGCCCGTCAGGCTTGGCTTCGACAAGCAACAGATATCACTGATCTGACGTGGCTCCATCGGACCATGCTCAAGAAGTGCTCGAATCACCCGCCACTGTTGCTCGGTCACACCGGCTTCATTCAGGATCGGACGAAATTTTGAAAATACGCCTTCGCGTGCTTGCAATAGGAGCAATGGCAAGTTGCGATGTTTCAGGCTTTTGTTCGGTTTATGCATGGTGGAAATCTTCGTCGGATTTTGGGTCTACGGGAACTCTTACGGGTAAACACGACAATAAGCTGCAACACCAGCCCCTTGAAACTCTTAAAAATGCCCTTATCATTAGCACTCGCAGGAGTTGAGTGCTAACACACCCATCTTCTCAAGTTAATGTGCACTAACTTTTTTTGAGTTGGTGCGGATTTTTCACTGTTTCAACATCAAGGAGATTCCCCATGAAACTGCGTCCTCTGGCAGACCGCGTGATTGTTAAACGCGTCGAAAACGAAACCAAAACCGCGTCCGGCATCGTGATTCCTGACAGTGCTGCTGAAAAGCCTGACCAAGGTGAAGTCTTGGCTGTTGGTCCAGGCAAAAAGCACGACAAGGGCGAATTGTTGGCGATGAACGTCAAGATCGGTGACCGCGTTTTGTTCGGCAAATACAGCGGCCAGACCGTGAAGCTGGACGGCGAAG
>CAJASG010000746.1 GCA_903944555.1 uncultured beta proteobacterium | reverse complement strand
TCAGAAATGGACGATGCCGATTCGGGATTGGAAGGCGGCTTTGAATCGATTTACTATCCAGTTTGACGAGCGCATGCCGCGCGTCTAACTTAACCGCCGTTTACACAAAATCCGGGACACCCTCCAGGGCCGCGATGCCAACCACATGGCTGCTTTGGGCCTGTCGCTATATATGCGGCACGCGCACGAGCCGATTTCTGCTTACCTGTAGAGTATTTCGTCAGACAGAAACCGTCGACCGCTTAATCATCCAAGGGCAAAAATGGGCGACCTTTGACATGCAAAAGTGCGTCGATACGCAATTTCAACACTCTCGAATGTCAAGTATTGAGAATGCACTTGAGCTAACTTAATTTCCGCAATGGGGCACGTTGCTGAATGCCACGAACGGCAACTGACGGGCGTTGAGCTGGTCCACCAGAAAGCAGACTGTCGTGTAGACCCGCAATGGGCCTGGCGCGGGTATTGATGATCGCTGCTCGAAAGCATCTGTTCGCTGACGCGAACTACCCATCACCACGCCATCCAATTTTTCCCAAAGCACCGGGATTAGTTCATCGACACGCCGCAATCTGTGCGTTAAAGCGCTTGAGAAAATCAGGTTCTGATTGAAGAAACTTGCGCCCGAAATACGCGTGCAAAGGACTGTCTTGCGCAACAACCATTCGAAACCCTTTGGGGTCTATGTTGTGCTCCTTCATGGCGTCGGCAATGGCTAGATTTCCGCCCAGAATCGCATCCGCCTTCCGGCCACGAACGCTTGTATGAGCTGCTCGTCGGTCTGGGGTTTAAGCACCACCTGGTAGTTTCCCGACTCCAGCATCTTCAACCGATTGGAGCCGAAATGGGTCCCTACTTTGGCGTTTGCCTTGAACTCAGGTGAAGCAGGATCCCACTTGCTGTCGGCGCGCAGGTACCAAATCCATTTTTGGTCCGCAATCACTCCCGATGCTTCCGCCCACACCAGACGCTCCTTCTTGATCGTGGCCGAATAAAAATCCATCCGCAGTGCCTTTTTTGGCCATCCGCTGCGCCCGCTCCCACGGATAAACCTCAATCGAGCTGGCGCGCCCCATACGCTTGAGCACGCATGCAACCACGCGCACAGCCACCCCGTCAAATGACTTATCAGCCAGGTAAGTACCGTAGGGCGCTTGGTCGTGGGTGGCAACCCGAACGGGTGCCAGTGCAAATACAGCCATAGGCGCGAGCAAGCAGCCCGCCACCAGCGCGCAAGCCATGGGCCAATGCGCGAGACCGGAAAACTTGAATTCAATTCGGCCCATGGCTATTTCTCATTTGCTACAGTGAATCTTCCGGTGTCCCGATTCTCTGCCACGTTGCACATCTCAGCAATCAAATCGCAGCGAAATCTTGCATCAATGCCACTTGTTGCTGCATCACATTCATGTCCGGCGCATCAGATGCGACTCTGGGTTCGCCCATCTCCTCAAATTGACGCTCTTCCTCAATTAGTCTGACTGCCATGCCATCGCAACCTGCTGTCAGAACCACTACTTGGTCTTCCTTGAACGCGCTGGCAGCCAGAGCCATAGTTCTGACCTGATCGCCACCCGGTAAGCCCCGAATCATGCGCGTTGCGGTATAGCCATCCAGATGAAGCAGGGTTGCCAGTTTACGAACGCCTGCACCGCCTGACGGATAGGCGCTTCAATCACATTGCGCTATGTATCGCGCCGTGGAAGAACACCAAATCCGCTTGAGGCTAGCTATTAACCGCTCCACCACCTGCCAGGTTCACCACCACGGCTTAGTGTTTAGGAGACTTCTTTGCGGTTTGCGGCGTGTTCCGGTCGCAGAGGCAGAGATTCACAATAACCGCGTTGCTCAGTCGCCAACTGACGCGCCGATCGACCTCGTGGTGGGGGCTGGCTATGCCACCACATCAGAGTCCATCTTGATAGCTACCCATCCAAAGATCTGCGCGATAGAGTCCGCCCATAACGGTGGCCTAGGTGCCGCAAATATGCCATGGCTAACGACCGGCCTGCTTAGGGTCAATCCTAAATTGCTATTGCCACGTCGAGGCGTTGTGCATAGATGTACATATGGCGGAGCGTCTTTGGCATGGCGGTCGCTAGTTATAAAGTTGAATCAAAGCTGGAGTAATCGTTCAGCGAACGGTAGGCTAGAGACTCTCTGCAGAATGCGACAGAACAACGTGCGCAGAATTTCATAAGGTGACCAGACAATTTCTTTGCTGATGAGGTGATTCTTAACCTTATGGCAGAGACTAATCAAATCTCGGGCCAACGCCCAATGGTCATTTCAAGCCGATGAAAAACGACGTGGGCCAATCTTGGGCCAGAAAGCAAAACGCCAACTCGAAAGTTGGCGTTTACTTACGGGGCTTTCCCCGTATCTATTGGTTGCGCGAGTAGGATTTGAACCTACGACCGGTTATGAGCCGGGTACCACACCATGTTTCCTAACGTTTTTCAGCGGCCTCACATGGTGTAAGTCGTTGTATATAAGCATGTTTTCAATAACTTCCACAAAAATTCGTTCACCTGTTAAAAACAGATGAAACCAAAAAAGATCTGACTTTCAGGAAAGTCAGAAATGCAAATTTCGAGATCAAATTGACCTTTGGGTAGATTTTGCACCTGCCGCCGCGCCGGACTCAATGTCTGTCGCAGATTTTACTTTGAGCGCGCGCCAGTCATTCACCGCAACAGCTGACAACCTTCATTTTGACAGGCCTTGAACTGCATTTTTCGTGGGCGAATCGACCGCCTCCCGCAACGCTTTACCCACCTTGAAGTGCGGAGCTCGCCGCTCTGGAATATCCACTGCAGCACCACTGCGAGGGTTGCGACCTAACCGGGGTGCACGGTGAACGACGGTGAACCTACCGACACCCCTGATCTCAATGCGGTGCCCACGCGCCAATGCGTTATTCATCGTATCCAAGATGGCCAAAACGGCAGCCTCAGTGTCCTTCTGTGGCAACTAACTGAACCGGTCGGCGAGGAGTTGAATCAGGTCTGATCGGTTCATTTGCTCCGAAGGATAAAGCAACTGGGTATTCCGGACGACCGTGACCGGTCATTCCGGGGGATCGTGACCGACGATTCCGTTTTATCGTGAACACTGATTTCGCGCGACCGTGACCGATTTTTAGGGCTTGCCCGGAATGACCGGTCACGACCCCGGAATCGTCAGTCACGATCGCGGCACGGTAAACGTCAGCGTGTGACGTTGCGCATATTCCCCCAACCCTCGGGGTAGCCTTGCCAGCTTTGCTGGAGTGGCATGCCCGATATCCGAAGGATCAATATGCGCAAGATACGGGACGTCCTACGTCTCAAACTTGAAGCCCGACTCTCCCATGAGCGAACCGCAGCCGCCCTGCAAATCTCCAAAGGCGTTGTCACCAAGTACCTGACGCTGGCCACCGCGGCAGGGCTGGACTGGAATCAAGTCCAGCTGCTCGACGACACCGCACTGCACAACCGATTGCTGGGTACACCCCAGCGAGCCAGCGGCTTCGTGCAACCCGACTATGGTCGCATCCACCAGGAGCTACGCCGCAAAGGCATGACGCTGATGCTGCTGTGGGAAGAACATGCAGCCCAGCACCCAGACCAAACTACCTACCGTTACTCCCAGTTCTGCGAGCACTACCGCCGCTATGCCAAGAGCCTCAAACGCTCCATGCGCCAG
>CAJASG010000745.1 GCA_903944555.1 uncultured beta proteobacterium | reverse complement strand
GCGGGTTGAGCCGCCAAAATAGCCCGGATTGCGTCTGCTTGCGCGGGATCGCAAAACTGCGCCAGCGTGAGCGGCGCGGTAATCGCAGCCAGACCAGCGCGGTGGTTAAAAAGTTGGCGCACCGTGATGCGGTCTTTTCCAGCCTGGGCAAATGCCGGCCAGTAGTGGGCAACCGGCATGTCCCAATTGAACAGGCCGCGTTCTGCCGCGATATTCAGCGCCATGGCGGCCAGCCCCTTGGTCACAGAGAACACCACAATCAACGAGTCTGCCATCCAAGGCGCCCCAGTGTCCCGGTCCGCCAAACCGCCCCACAGGTCGACCACCATCTCACCACGGTGGTAGACACACAGGCTGGCACCGATTTCCTGGTGCTGCGCGAAATGGCGGGCGAACTGCGCAGCCAGCGGCGCAAACGGCTCAGCATATTGGCCAGAGATGGCACCGGTTGCAAGCAACATAGACTTCCTTAGTTGGACGCATCGACGCGCTGGCGTCGTGCGTTGAGGGACTGGGCCAAAGCCACTTCGATCGGCAGCGGTTCACCCGCCCATTGGGCAGCCAATAACTCAGCACACAGCGGTGCGAAACTCAGCCCGCGTGATCCCATGCCCGCGCAAATCCACAGGCTGGGGTCACCCTGCAACACACTGCCCACCATCGGCAACCTGTCCGCCGTCACACAGCGCACGCCCTTCCAGGCCTGCAGCACCCCGGCTTCAAACACCGGTGCCAATGCTGCACTAAGCTCCGGGAGCAGCTTGTCCAGTCGCAGCACATTGGCGCCATGGTTTTTATCGTCCGGCCATTCGGGCTTGCCCATGGGCTGATAGCTTGCACCCACAAACCAGCGCTGCTCGCCTTCAAACGGCACAAAGGGAATCAGGCTGCCGCTACCGTTGACGGGGCCTGCAGGGAAGGGCCGAAGCTCAGGCGCATCGTGCACCGCCCAACTTACCTGGCCACGCACACCATAGACTGCAGGCAACTGGTGCAGGCCCCACGCCAAAGTGGGCTGCGACGCTTGTGCCTGCTGCAGCAAGGGCAGCGCCCCCGTAGCATTGGCCAGCACCACCCGAGCGAAGGTGGCAATTTCATGCCCGGCGGGGTCCAGCAAGGTCCACCCGCCTTCCTCGTGCCGCAGACCGTGAACCGTCACATCACCCTGGAAGCGGATATTGGGATCGTTTAACCATGCACATGCCAAAGCTGCCGGCTTGATCCAGCCCGCGCGGTTATGCCACAGCGCAGGTGTGGGTTGCGCTGTGCTGTCGTCGAAACAGTGCTCGCACACGCCGCTGGGTGCCCAGTCCTGCCCCACCTTGAGCAGCATTTCCGCTTGTTGCAGGCTGAGCCGCACGCCGGTGCGCGACAGGCGCGACAGCACACAGTCGTCCACCGAAACATGGGGCGCTGCCAAGCCGACCGGCAGCGCGGAGGCCCCTGCTGCCGGGTCTCCGGCTTGGTCGAACACCTGCACCTGCCAGCCGCGTCGGGCCAAGGAAGCCGCTACGCTGGCCCCCGCAATACCGGCACCAATCACGGCGCAGGTTTGCGGCGCTACGCGGGTGTGACGCCAGGGTTCACGCGAGGTCTTGAGTTCCCATCGGGGGTTGAACACACCATGCCTAGGTGCTGTTGGCGCCGCGTGGTCTGCAAGCTCGAATCCGCACTGGCGCAGCCACTGTGGTACATCCGGCTGCCCGCACCTGACCGCCAGCCGCGTACCCCGCCGACAGCAACGCACCAGGGCTTTAACGCTCCACTCCTCCCAGAGCTCATCCGCGACGGTCACAGGCGCTATCACCAGCCGATCGGCTTCAAACTGCTGTTGCCGTAGGACCGACAAACGCGGGCCAATACACAAGGTGAGCAGCACATGCCCGCCCTCGAAGCACAAACGGTGCTGCCCCGCAGTCAGTCCAATGCACTGGGTGTACAAGGCTTGCGCCAGCACCTGCAACGCGGGATCGTTGGCGAATTCGAATTGCAGGCCGCTCCAATCACGCGCCTGCGTGGCGAGGGCGACATAGTGCAACATGCTCGGGCGCTGCGGATCGGCGCGCCACGCCGCCCAGGTGCGCAGAAAATGGGCACCCCCGTCAAACCCGGTGTGCAGCAGACACCAAGCGGCCTGCGTCTCCCAGCCTTGACACGGCAGACTGGCAGATACGGCGGCAAGGGGTACGTCTGATGTCATGTAAAGAATGGTGGGCTCGGGGCAAACTGGAGACTTGTCGCTCCTTCAATATCAGAGTTAAAAAACATCCGGGTAACGGGTCCCCATATCCGGGACGTCAAAGGAAACCGGTGGCAAGTTCTTCCTGCCTTGCTCGACCATACGGGTCCAAGCGTATTCCCACTCCCGCAATCGCGCTGAGCTGTCGAACAATGGTATCGGCTTTACTGCTCCCTTAAGCTTGGCGCGCAGTGCTCTCAGCTTTTCAGGTGAATTTGCCAACATCAGCGCGGTCTCAACGTACTCTGACGTCATATTCACCACGCAATCACTCAATCCCGCCGCGGTCAGAATGCTGCCCCCAAGGCGGGATGCCATATTGGCACCGGCGCAGGTGATTGCAGGAAGACCCACCTGCAACGCATCAACCAAGCCCTGGTTTGCGCTGAATCGCAGCGTATCCACGAACAGATCAGCCAATGCAATTCTGGAGAGGTGTTCGTCGCGCGATACACGGTCACAAAAAATAATTCGGTCTGTATCGACGCCGGCTGTCGCGGCCTCGCGGCGCAGATTCTGACGCGCTGCAGCGGAGTAACCGGGGAACCAAAGTACCGCGCGCTGCTCTGCTTTAAGAATTACCATCCAGACTTCAAATGAGTGCGGATCAACCATCAAGGCGTGACTTCCGCAATACATGACAAATGCTTCCGGAGCAAGACCTACTTCTTCACGTGTTACCAGTTTTGGGTCTTCAACGGGTGGGTCAGTGGACAGCCAACACGTCTGTGCAAACCGCACAATAGCGCCAAACTGCGAAGAGAGTCCCGTTGTGCCGGATGGATGTGTGAAGTGATCTCCGATTGCATATTCGCATGGGAATGGGGGGCAAATCCGCTGCCAGGTTTGTTGTCGTATCTGGATAGGCGCGACCCGCAGCGCCGGCAGTTCTGGACGACACCAGGGCGTGTAGAACGCCGTATCCATCCAGATATCGAGCCGATCAAGGCGAATGCGCAACGCCGCCTCCATGTCCGTCATATGGGCAATCTCCACCACCGTTGCACCCAACTTTGCAAACAAATCATGCTCCACAAGACGCGGCTGCAAGGTCGGCGAATAGACAGTGAAGCGAAAGCGCCCAGCATCATGCAAGCGGATCTGATTACGCAGCGCTGCTGCGTAGCGCACATCTGCCAGCGACTCACAGGAGATACCCACATGGATGCGCGCATCAGCCGAGACTGTCAGCTTGGGAGCCGGCAGCTTAACCAGATCCTCGAGATGCTGAATCACTCTCCCGGTGGCAAGTCGCAGACTGGTCTGCTGTGCCTCTGTGGTGGGCAGCAACAAAGCGTAGAACTGGGCTTCCCGTAAATCCAGCTCCACGCCGGTCTGCTCCATCTCCACAATCATTTCAGCAATCACTTGTGTGGCCAAGGCTTGCATGCTCCAGTCACAAACCTGCATTGCGCTAAAAACCTGCTGCAAAAACAGCGTTCGCGCGTCGGGCAAGGCATGCGAAGCACTAGGAGGCCGCACCATAGTTCCCACACCACGCGAACTCGCGAGCAACCACGCGCGGTAAGTTTGTACGTCCTCTACACCGAATTCTTCAAATGCGCGGCTTGCCGCCAGTAGCGTTCCGTTCAGCGCCAACACAACGGCACGGCGCACCGTGAACGCGCTAACGGGGCCACAATGCGTGATGGCGCAGCCCACCTGTTGCAATGCACGGTCAAACAGACGCGCTCCGACAAGCGTGTCAATCATATTGATGTGCAGCCAGATTTCGTTGGGGAGAAGCTCGATACAACGCTGTAGCTTCTCAATTGAAAAGCTCCATCGGCCTTGGGACGCATCAATGATCGCCATGTTATTCAAACTTCGCACATGATTTGGATCCAGGTGCAACGCAGCGCGGTAGCAAGCGATTGCGTCATCCACGGCTCCACTGTTCTCAGCCGCAATAGCCAGGTTGGCAGCCCCGTCTGGATACGTCATCAACTTGGCACATGCACCTTGCAAAACCAGATACGCTGCATTGGGTCGACCCAACTCGCTAAGTAGCGTGGCACAGGCTGATGCGGAATTGGGATCAGTTGGATCCAAGGCCAAGGCCTGCTCAAAAGCAAGTAATGCCAGATCAATCTGACCATTGCTGTGCATTTCGGCACCTTGGTCCATGAGTTGCTGGTAGCTAATCGGTAGGTTCATGAACTTTTCGGCAAAGGACTCAAGCTGACTTGCATAATATTCACATGCTAACGCAGCCACACATTACTCCCTTGCATTTGGTGGGTCGATTCAACAACCCGTATACCGGCGCCGAACGTGAGTTGCTCGACTTGGCCGACATGGCGCGACCTACCCTACCCGTTTTCTTGTGGTCCGATGGGCCAGTGCACCCGGTGCACGCGCGCAACGGCGTTCAGCCGCTCAGCCTGTTTTCCCAGGCCTATCCGCGTGGCGGCACGCTCGTTTTGGGGGGTGTACACGTCGACCTCGGAAGCTGGCTGGCATATGCCAATCCGCTGCGCGTCGTACTCAAGTACAACTTGCCAGACCATGCTCGGCTCTTTTTGGCCATCGAGAAGATCCAGGCGACGACAGGGTGCGAACCAGAACTTCGGTTTGCGTCCGCATCCTTACAGGCATCGGTCGGGCTTAAGGGTGAAGTTGAACACAGTCTGATGGCGATTGATCGCTATCTGGCACTTCCAAGACCACGCCTTGCCGCGGGCGCATTTACCGTCGGCCGAATGAGCAGAGATGTCGCAGAAAAGCACCATCCGCAAGACATCGCTGTCTATCGCCACCTAGCAGCCAGAGGACATAAAGTGAGACTGCTGGGGGCAACCTGTTTAACGGATCAACTCAAGGACATCTCAGGGATTGAGCTACTCCCAGCCGGGGCGATGGACGCAGCGGATTTCCTTCGGGATCTCGATTGTTTTTTTTATCGCACGGGACTGGCTTCGGGCGGCAAGGGGGAATTCTTGTATGAGGCCTATGGCCGGGTTGTTTTTGAAGCAATGGCCAGTGGGCTGCCCGTAGTCGCGGGGGCTTCCGCTGGTTATGCAGATTTTTTAACAACCGGCCAAGACTGCTTTCTGGTTCATAACCAGGAGCAAGCGATTGACCGGTTAACTGCGTTGGTCACAAACCCGCAGCTTGCCAGCGGCTTGGGGGCTCGTGCGCGGGTCACCGCCGAGCGCCTGCATGGGCCCAGCAACGTTTCGATCCACAAGGCGTACTACACGTCCAGTTGACCACAAACTTAGAGTGGCGGAGTGACGGGCGCGGGGGCCGTCGAAAGACCTGCGGCACTGGTCTGCCCCATGACTACAGCTCCGCGAACGTCACCAACGGCCGTTCCAGTTTTGCTGTAAGTCAAACCTGCCCGAGACGCCATGTTTCCACTGAATACACCGGTAATAGTGGCGGTATTGGTACAGGAAAACCGCGCACCATTTTGGTTGTAAGCCATGCCCCCAGACGAGATGTCAATGGGTACTGCGGTAGCCCCAAATTGGGTTTGGATCGTCCCCGACGTGATAATGTGCTGGCTGAAGTCAATGGACATCGTCGCGCTGATCAGTTGCCCCACCTGACTGATCCCTGTGTAGGAATCAGTTGCTGTGGGCGCCGTTCCGCCTATCAAGCTATAGGTCGCGGTACCCTGCATGGGCATGCGGTCCGATGCCGTTGGCCGGGCAACAATATAGTGGAAATCACTCAGCGCCGTTGAGGCGTTGATGCTGTCGGTTTTCGTACCCGCGCTCCAATAACCCCAGCCGATGAAATCGGCGTCCACCAAATTACTGACAGTACCAAAACTGCCACTACCAGTCTTGGTCAAAACAGTGTTGGATGCGTCATTGGTAATGAACTTGACGACCTGACCGCCTTGAAACTCGACAGAGGGTTGCGGCGTCACGGCGCCCACCGTATACCCGGTGGAAGAACTATCTGCCGCTGCGCCAAGCAAGTCACGAAACTGGGATGGCTGGTTGCCCACGATTTTGGGATCCGCATTGGGCGGCGGCGCCGACTCTTCCGATTTGGCGCGTTCATTCGTACGTGACGGAGACGCATCCTTACCGGTCACCTTTACGCTTTCGCCCGCAGTCAAAGCCGTGCAACCCGCGTTCGTACACACCACAATGGAATCCTGCTCCGCAGTGGCAGAGAGCGACCCATCCTCGTTGTAACTCAGAAAAAAAGACGAACCACGAATACCAATGGTTGCGGTGTTCGTGGTGACTTTGTAGTTGTCCTTGTTGCGCTTGCCAATCAGTCCGGTAATAGCGCGCATTCCGCCGCGCGCCAGTTCGACAAAAAAGCTGTCACTTTTTGAGTCGCTTTGATCCGCATAGCGGGTGATCCTGAATTGTGTTCCGCCCTGCAGTGAAACCATACCCCCATCTGTGAACTTGATGTGTGCTTGCGAGCCCTTGCCGGTGACAATGTCGTCCCCGCTATTGACAGAGGCGCCTTTAGCTAGTGGGGTGGAAACACCACCGCTGCGTCGCACAGTGACGTCGCCAAAGGTAAAGTGTGCGACACCAGCATCTGCATTGGCCTGCAGAGGATAGATGCTTGCAAGTGCAATAAGCAGCACGGTCTTGTGTAAGTTGAGTTCGGCGTTCATGGCAAAGACTCCGGCACGTTTAAATCAAAATTCCCGGCGGACGCTCACAGAGAGCACCTGTTTTTCATAATCGTTATAAACGTTGTTCGATACATTGCGGGTATAGCTCCATTGGGGCGTCAGCCTCCAAACGCGGGCCACGACCCGGCTAACGCCAAGGTTCAGGCCGTGTTGCTGCTCGCTTCGTGTCGTTTGTTTGTAATCCCGGTCTTCATAGGTGAGCGTGGCAAACAGAGCCAGCGAGGCGTCAAACGGCTTTTGAACCCCAATTCGCCCGCCGAAGGCATCGTGACCAGAACTTGGCACCCTGGACACCGAGATCG
>CAJASG010000744.1 GCA_903944555.1 uncultured beta proteobacterium | reverse complement strand
TGAGCTTGTCCAACTGGATGTCCACGGCTTTTCGCACCCTCTCGAACCCATGGGCATTTTGGGTGGCGGCCATGCGGTAGATGTCTTTTTCCACGCCCTGAATGCCGCGAACAATCTCTTCCCCCACGAACAAGCGCGCACGCTCGTTGGCACCGCGCTGGCGCAGGCTGTCTTCCAAGTCGTTAAAAAACCAGCGCAACCCGAACACCAGGGCAATGCACAGCAAGAACACCCCAATCAGCCAACGCAGGGATGCATTGACCCGCTTGGTCATGCCCTTTGGCAAGGGCGCTTGTCGGTTCAACATTTCAATGAAAGCTTTGTATCAGCGTGCCACAGCCGTTTTGTTGTCCAGAAAGCCGTGTTTGCGAAAAATGGCTTGCCCTTCGTCACTGGCTGCCAGCGTCAAGAAACGCCGTGCAATGACCGAATTCTTGCTGCTGGCAAGCAAGCTGAGCTCCAAGGCTTGGGGTCTTGCCAGCTTGGGGCTGAGGTCAATCACGTCCACCGCTGCAACATTGTCGGCAAAGTAGCCCACTGCACGCCAGTTCATGGTGAGGTCTGCCTCTTTCTTTTTCAGCGCCAACACCAGGCTGCGTGAATCGGGGGACAAAAATGCGGTCGCCTTCACCACTTTTTGGTAAATGCCCAAGCTGTCAAGAATGTCCTTGGACTCATTTCCAACACTGCCGGAACTGGCATTGCCCAAAATGACGGTCAAGTCTTTGCGCAGCAGCTCTTTCGGGTCGGGCTTGACTTGTTTGGGGTTGCCCTTTTGAACCATCAGCGCCATCTGGTTGTAGCCGACGGTCGCGAAGTCGCCCAGCAAACCATCCTTGAGGTACTTTGCCCGGAACGACGGCTCACCAGGCAGATACCAGTCACCAATACCGCTCTTTTTGGCCGACTGGTACAGGTCTTCGGAGCCCCCTTGGGCAATCACCAGTTTGACGTTCTCGCGGGTCTCGAAGACCTGGGCAATTTCGGTCATGGGGCGCACCATCGTGATACCGCAGTAAAGCAGCAATTCGGTTTTGGCGACTTGGGCGAAGGCTGGGCCGCTCACGCAAACGGAGATGACGGCAATGGTGCGAAGAATCCTGCGAAACATGGGGGTTCCCTGTGCAACTGAATATAAGAAATTAACCCCACACCTTACACCTTAAATGCGGTCGCACAACTGCAAAGGGCGCCCGAAAACGGGGCTCCCTGCGGCACATCCGTGCAGACTACACAAAATAGTCGTTGTGAATTTGGTGTGCCAGCAGTACATCAACCCCTGCCATGCCCGCCCTGGCGGCGGCTTGGAGTCCGAGTTTTGAGTCTTCAAACACCACGCACTGACTGGCGTCGGCGCCCAACAACTCGGCACAGCGCAGAAACGTATCCGGTGCTGGCTTGGGCTGGTTAACCTGGTCTGCGCCGACCACAGCGTCGAAGTAATGGCCCAAGCCGCACTGTTGCAAGACCAACAATGCCTCCGCCGTGTTGGCGCCGGTGCCCACCGCCATCGGCTTTTTGCCGTGGTACTTTTGAACCACTTCGACCAGCGATGTGGCCTTTACATAGTTGTGCAAGTGCGCACGCACGCATTCTTCTTTGAACGCGTTCATCTCCTGTGCGCTGGCGCTGGGACGGCAGCCAAATTGCTTGACCAGAATTTCCAGCGTGGCTTCGGTTGGGACGCCAGCCAAGGAGCGCATCAACACCCGGTCAATCGGGATGCCGTAGCGTTGCAGCGTGGCCGTCCAGCTGAATTCGTGCAACTGACCGCTGTCGACCAAAGTGCCGTCCATGTCAAAAATCAAGGCTGCGTAGTCGTCGTACATAAATAGTGCTAAATAAATGCAAGTCTAGTGCGTGCGGCGCCATACGCGGTCCAGGGTCTGGGTAACCCACGGGCCGCCGCTCACCAGCACAATGCCCGCCAGCACGGGCACCGCCCCCAGCACAAAGCTCAGTTCCATGGGTTCACTCAGCAACCATGCGCCAAAAACGATGCCAAACAAGGGCGTCATGAACGAGAAGACGCCAAGACGATTGGCCAGGTAGTGGCGCAATAGCCAGAACCACACCAAAAAGCTGGCAAACGACACCACCAGGGAATGAAACGCCAAGCTGGCCCAAACCTGGGGCGTGGGATTGAACTGGGTTTGTCCGGTGAGCAGAGCAGCCCCCAGCAGCAACACAAAGGCGCCCACCAATTGGTACAGCAGCGTTTGGGTCGCGGGCGCCGTGGACAAGGGCGTGGTGCGCACCACCATGGTGGTGGCGCCCCAGGCCATGCCCGCCAGCAAGCCCAAAAAGTCGCCCCACAGCATATTGCCGGCCGTGGCCACTGCGGGGGCACTGCGCCCGAAGAACGCCAAGGCAATGCCGGAGAAAGCCAGAGCGATACCCAGCCACTGCACCGCACCCAGGCGCTCTGCGGGCAACTTCCAGTGCAAACCCAGAGCCGCGAAAATCGGTGCGGTGTACAGGAAGACAACCATGTGCGACGCGCTGGTATGGCGCAGGCCCTCCCCCACCAGCAAAAACTCCAAGCCAAACAGCAGGCCAACCACCACGCCAGGCCGCCAGGTGCCGTCACGCAAGTGCATACGCTCGCCGCGCGCCCACATCAGCAGCCCGACCAGCACCGCGGCCACGCCGGAGCGCAGGCCGATCTGCAGGATGGGGGCAATATCTGCCGCAGTGGCTTTGAGCACCACCTGCTGCAGGCCCCAAATCAGGCACAGCACCAGCATGAGTGCAATGGCTTGGGTGTCGAGCGCTTTGCGGGTATTCATCGTTATTTCCTTGGTTTGGGTTCGCGCAGAGCGGGTGTGGGCCATTATTGATTTGACGGCTTTCCTTGATATAGTGAAATACTGACAACCCATAGTGCCAAGCCGACAATCCCATGCCCATCCTGCGACCCAAGCTGGAGATTCCGCTCTCCAGCCCCCATTTGCCGGCACCGATCATGTTTCGCAGTGCCTACGTGCCGGCGGAGGGCCTGTACCCGCAGCACCAGCATGCATGGGGGGAGTTTGTCTACTCGTTCAGCGGCGTGATGGAAGTCAAGGTGGCGGGCCACCATTACTTGGCCCCACCACAGTACGGAATCTGGTTGCCGCCCAACGTAGAACATGTGGGCCTGAACCGCTACGAGGCCCACCATTGCTCACTCTATCTGGCGCCGCAGTGCTGCAGCGCGTGGCCCAGCACGGCTTGTGCGCTGACCGTCAGCCCCTTGGTGCGCTCACTGTTGGAGCATCTGCGCCTGCTGCCGCAGGATGTGCCCGGCACCGCTCAAGACGAACGGCTGCTGCAAGTGCTGGCCGACCAACTGGAGCAGGCACCCCGTGCCGGGAGCTACCTGCCCAGCACGGACGACCCCGCGCTGGCCGGTGTGTTGCGCATGCTGGAGGCGCAGCCTGGCGACAACCGCGCCCTGCCCGAACTGGCCCACGCGGCCCACACCACGGAACGCACCCTGATGCGTCGGGCCCAGCGTGATCTGGGCATGTCGGTGACCGAGTGGCGCCAGCGCCTGCGGGTGGTCAAAGCCATGCCAATGCTGGAAGCGGGCCAGACGGTAGAGACCATTGCGCTGGACTTGGGCTATGGCAGCGCCTCGGCCTTCATCACAATGTTCAAACGCATGGTGGGAACCACGCCCGACGAGTTCCGCAAAGGAATTTCGAGCCAAATCGGGCTCTAGCCCTTATGGAACGTGCGCAAGCAGCTCCTATTTTTATAGCGGCCGATTCCACTCCGCCTGAATCGCCAGGATCTGCGGCAAGATGCCGACAAACAGCTCCACCAGGCGCGGCTCAAAGTGATTGCCGGAACTGCTGTGCAAGGTTTCCATGACCTGCGCCAGCGGCCAGGGCTCCTTGTAGGGGCGCTTGGTGGTCAGCGCGTCGAACACGTCGGCAATGGCCACGATGCGCGCCATCTCGGGAATAGCCTCCCCCGCCAGCGAGCACGGGTACCCGCTGCCGTCCCATTTTTCATGGTGGTAGCGGGCAATGGTGGCCGCCATTTGCAGCAAGGGTGCCGTGCTCTTTGACAGAATTTTGTAGCCCACTTCAGAATGGGTTTGCATCACCGTCCACTCGGCAGCATCCAGCTTGGCGGGCTTGTGCAAAATAGCGTCCGGGATACCCAGCTTGCCGATGTCGTGCATGGGCGCTGCAAGCTCCAGCTGCAGACACGCATCCTTGCTCCAGCCGGCGGCTGCGGCTAAGGCACTGCTGTAGGCCGCCATGCGCCAG
>CAJASG010000743.1 GCA_903944555.1 uncultured beta proteobacterium | reverse complement strand
TGCAGTGCAATTCCCGAAAGCCTGCTGGAAGCGGAGTTCTTTGGCGCGAAAAAGGGCGCATACACCGGGTCAACACAGGACCGGGAAGGATTTTTTCAAGCGGCAAAAGGAGGCACTCTTTTCCTGGATGAAATTGGCGACTTGCCGTTGGCCATGCAATCGAAGCTGCTACGCGCCATCCAGGAACGCTGCGTACGCCCCATTGGATCCAGTCAAGAGGAGTCCGTCGACGTCCGCATCATCAGCGCCACCCACAAGGATTTGCCCTCAGAAATTTTGACCGGGAAATTTCGCCAAGACTTGTTCTATCGGATCAACGTCATTGACATCGTCATTCCGCCGTTACGCGAGCGTAGTGAAGATTTGCCTGCGCTGTGTACTGCATTACTGGAACGCATTGCCGAGGAATCTGGCATGCCCGTGCCGCAGTTGTCCGGCCACACCATGGAGCAGCTGGCACTGCACCCGCTGCGCGGAAACGTGCGCGAACTTGAAAATCTGTTGCACCGTGCGGTGGCACTGTGTGAAGGCGACGAATTGCAACTGGACGACTTACAAGGCCACAGCAGCGGGATCATGCCACTGATTGCGACAAGTCCACCCACACCCGCCACAGAGGTTCAGACGGTCATTGCAACGCCCGTGCATGCTCCCACCGACTTACAGAGTCATCTGGACCAACAAGAACGTGAAATTTTGGTCAGCACCCTGAAGGAAACCGGCTTCAATCGGACCCTGGCCGCCAGCCGTTTGGGCTTGAGCCTGCGGCAAATTCGGTACCGCATAGCCAGGCTGAAAATTGACGTGCCAATGGCGCAGGATGAAAACTCGGATGCCTGAGACCGCGTCACAGACCCCCATCCCGTGGCATGGCGGGTGGTATCACAGAGCCCGCCGCTTGCCATCACCGAACTTTGGGGCGCGTCCACCGCAGGCGCGCGTAGACCTCGTGGTGCTCCACTCCATCAGCTTGCCACCTGGGGTCTATGGTGGACATGAAGTGCCCTTGTTATTTACCAATCAACTGAACTGGGAGTTGCATCCCTACTTCAAGACAATTGAGGGTCTTCAGGTGTCCGCGCACTTTTACATCCAGCGCAATGGTGCCATTTGGCAGTTTGTCAGCTGCGATGACCGGGCGTGGCATGCGGGGGCATCCCACTACCGCGGACGCGACAACTGCAATGACGACTCGATTGGCATTGAGCTGGAAGGTCTGGAGGGGGACACGTTTGAATCGCTGCAATACGCAGCCTTACGTGATCTGCTCCCGGCACTTGCCCAACGCTATCCCATTGATCACATCGCTGGCCACGAGCACATCGCCCCCGGACGCAAGGCCGATCCAGGCCCCGGGTTGGATTGGGCATTTTTGCAACACACCTTGGGAATGCCATCCCTGTGTTTCCCCAACGGAATTCTGAAAAACACCTCCATGTGAGCAGCGTTAAACCGAAAAATGGAAACAGGTGGATGGGGCTCAGCTGCGTTGAAGCGTTCCGGGAACACCAGACTGGATGCGGTCTCCGCCATGAAATGGCCTGGGAAACAGCACCACACCTTAGCCTAGACTGGCAGCCCCAGACGGGATAAGGTCTGTGGGCTGGCCGTTGAACCACAAAACGTCACCCCGACCAATGATGCCGATTTAGCACATATTTAGTTTTGGCGGGCAATGCATAAGATTGACCGAGAAACACTACCGGTAGTGTCTTGCCTGCACAAGAAACACCATATATAGTGTGACCCATCTCCACTGATTTTGCGAAATTTTGTTCCGCAAGGCAGCCGCCGAGATCAGGCAATCTCCAAAAAAATATCGATCTAGACGAGGAAATCATGCAATCCATTTCTAACGCTCCCGCAGCCCTCTCAAGCGGAGTCCTGCCCACACACGGCCACTCCGAAGCGCACGGCGGTTCGGAAAACCCATTGGCCCACTACCAGATCATCCGTCGCAATGGCGCGGTTGTTCCGTTTGAACCCAATAAGATCGCAGTTGCCATGATGAAGGCCTTTCTGGCGGTGCATGGCACCCAAGGCGCAGCGTCGGCCAGCGTTCGGGAGACGGTGGAGGTACTGACCCAACAGGTCATTCGTGCATTGATGCGCTCCCGTCCGGGCGGCGGCACCTTTCACATCGAAGATGTACAGGACCATGCAGAATTAGGATTGATGCGTGGCGGACACCACGAAATAGCACGGGCCTATGTGCTTTACCGCGAACGCCGCACCCAAGAGCGCGCTAAACAGGTGGCGGAAGTAGCACCGCCCGCGCAGGTGCTGCATGTCATGGATGGCAATCAGCGCGTTGAACTCGACCTGAATCAGCTCAAGACCCGCATCGCCACCGCCTGCGCCGGACTTGGTGCCGATGTCAAACCGGAACCGATTCTGGCGGAGACCATGCGCAATCTGTATGACGGCGTGCCGATTGACGAGGTGTACAAGGCCTCCATTTTGGCGGCACGGACCCTGATTGAAAAAGACCCCGATTACACCTACGCCACAGCACGCCTGCTGCTGCACACCATTTCGCGTGAGATTTTGGGCCGTGACGTCGCCCAGGCCGACATGAGCCAGGCGTATGCCGACTATTTCCCGGGATTCATCAGGAAGGGGATTGCCTGTGACTTGCTGGACGACAAGATGCAACAGTTTGATTTGCAGCGTTTGGGCGCCGCACTCAAGGCCGAGCGCGACCTCCAATTTGACTACCTCGGCTTGCAAACCCTGTATGACCGTTACTTTCTGCATGAAGGCAAAACCCGCATCGAACTGCCTCAGGCGTTTTTTATGCGCGTCGCCATGGGTCTGTCACTCAACGAGATCGACCGCGAAGCACGCGCCATTGAGTTCTACGAGGTGTTGTCCTCGTTCGACTTCATGTCCAGCACGCCCACCCTGTTCAACAGCGGCACCCTGCGCTCGC
>CAJASG010000742.1 GCA_903944555.1 uncultured beta proteobacterium | reverse complement strand
CGTTCTCATGCACGATGGCAATGCCGTTGGGCTTTTTGAACTCGCTGGCCATCTTGGCCAGCAGCTTGTTGGGCGCCACACCGACCGAGCAGGTCAGTCCGGTGTCGTCAAAAATGGCCTTCTGAATCAGGCGCGCCAGCACCCGCCCACCTTCGCGCTGGCCGCCGGGCACGTCGGTGAAGTCAATAAACACCTCGTCCACGCCCCGGTTCTCCATCAGCGGTGCAATGTCGGTGATGATGGCTTTGAAACGTGCGGAGTAGTGCCGGTACTGGGCAAAGTCGACCGGTAGCAGTATGGCCTGCGGGCACAGTTTGGCCGCCTTCATCAGGCCCAGCGCGGAGCCCACACCAAACTGGCGCGCCGCGTAGGTGGCGGTGGTGATGACGCCGCGCCCGGTGTAGTCTTTCAGCAGGGGGAATTCGCTGATGCCAATCTCGTGCAGCGCACGCTCGCCCTGCTGTTCGCGCAAGGCCTCGTCCACCGCGCGGCGCCCGCCGCCAATGACCACCGGCAGCCCTTTGAGCTGTGGGTAGCGCAGCAATTCGACCGACGCATAGAAGGCGTCCATGTCGAGGTGGGCGATGCGCCGGATCACGCGGGCGAGCCCCAGCGCAGGGTTGATTGACTCATACCGCAAGGATAGCCGACCGGGGTTTGATTCAAGTCAAGTTAGCGTAAGGTTGAAAGAGGTATGCTGCGCTGCAGCAACCCTCACTCCCATTGGAATCCCTATGGACAAGCATTTCCTCACCCCCCTGTTTTCCCCTGGCTCGATTGCCGTTTTTGCCGGCTCGCCGGACGACCCTGCTTCTCAGACGGCGCAGGCGCAGGCTTTGCACCATGCACTGGTGGCGCAGCGGTTTGCCGGAACCCTGGTGTTTCTGGATATTCACTCCAACGGGACGCTGGCCGATCTGGCGCACACCCAGGCCGACCTGGCAATCATCGTGCTGCCGCCAGCCGAAGTGTCCGCCGCGCTGGAAATTGCCGGGCGTATCAAGTGCCGTGCGGCACTGGTGATCTCCAGCGGGATTGACGCGGCCCAGGCCAATGAGCTGCACAAGATTGCCCGGCGCGACGGCATTCACCTGTTGGGGCCCAACTGCTTGGGCTTTCAGCGTCCGCATTTGCAACTCAACGCCAGTGTGGCGGGCGACCTGTGTGCCAAAGGGCCGCTGGCGCTGGTGTCGCAGTCCGGCGCACTGACCTCGTCCATTTTGGACTGGGCGCAAAAAAATGGCGTGGGCTTCTCCACCGTGGTGTCGCTGGGCCCGAACACGGCGGTAGACATGGCACAGGTGCTGGACTTTTTGGCGTCCGACGCGCAGACCCACAGCATCGTGGTGTACCTGGAAGGCATTACCAACTCGCGCCGCTTCATGAGTGCGTTGCGGGCTGCCGCCAGCGCCAAGCCGGTGGTGGTGCTCAAGTCCGGGCGCAAGCCTGCGGGCAACCGGGCGGCACTCACCCACTCCGGCACCATCGTCGGCAGTGACGATGTGTTTGATGCCGCCCTGCGCCGCGCGGGTGCGGTGCGGGTGCGCTCGTTTGTGCAACTGTTTTCTGCGGCCAAGTGTTTGGCCTCGCGCTACCGGCCGGTGGGGCGCCGCTTGGCGATCGTTACCAATGGTGGTGGCCCGGGTGTGCTGGCCGCGGACTGGATCAGCGAGATCAACCTGCAGCTGGCCTGCCTGAACGCCGAGCAGATTGCGGCGCTCAAGCCCCAACTGCCCGTGCTGGCATCGCTGTCCGACTTGATTGATGTGTCGGAAGATGCAGGCCCTGAGCATTTCAAGGCTGCCGTGGAGGCCGCAGGCAAGGCCCGCGATGTGGATGGTGTGTTGGCCATTTTTTCACCCAAAATCGGCATGGACAGCGGCAGCATTGCGAAGGCTTTGGCCGAGAGCAACAAGAATATTGGCAAACCCCTGTTGACCTGCCTGATGGGCGACGCCAGCGTGGGGGAAGCGCGGCGCATTTTGTACGACGCAAACATCCCGACCTTTCGCACGCCCGAGGCGGCGGTGGGGGCCTTTGGCAACATTGCCTCGTTCTACCAAAACCAGCAACTGCTGCAGCAAACACCGCCACCGCTGTCCAATCTGGCCAAGCCCGACGTAGAGGGCGCCCGCATGCTGATCGAGAGCGTGCTGGCCGAGCGGCGCAAGGTGCTGACCGAGATGGAGTCCAAGGCGCTGCTGGCCGCTTTCCATATCCCGGTGACCAAGACGATTCTGGCGCGCAGTGCCACCGAGGCGATCATGATTGCGACGCAACTGGGTTTCCCGGTGGCGCTGAAAATTGACTCGCCCGACATCAGCCACAAGTCCGACGTGCAGGGCGTGGCGCTGAATGTGCTCAACGCCGTGGGCGTGCGCGACACCTACATTGAGATGATGCAGGCGGTGGCCAAGCTGCAGCCCGGTGCGCGCATCAATGGCGTGACCATCCAGAACATGTCGAACCAGAAGCGCGGGCGCGAGATTTACATTGGCCTGGTGACCGACGATCCGTTTGGACCGGTCATTGCGTTTGGTGCCGGTGGCACCATGATTGAGCTGCTCAACGACCGCGCCATGGAGCTGCCGCCACTGAACCAGTTTTTGGCGCGGCGTTTGATTGACCGCTCGCGGGTGGCCGAGACCCTGGGCGAGTGGCGTGGTGCCGCAGCGGTGGACATGGATGCGCTGGAGCAGGTGCTGCTGCGGGTATCCGAGATGGTGTGCGAGCTGCCACAACTGCGCGAGATGGATATCAACCCGATCATCGTGGATGAGTCCGGCGCGGTGGCGGTGGATGCGCGCATTGTGATTGAAAGTGCGCCGCCTTCGGCGCGCAATTACAACCACCTGGCCATCCTGCCTTACCCATCGCAGCATGAGCAGCAGTGGCCGCTGCGCGGTGGTGGCGAGTACACGGTGCGTCCGATTCACCCCGATGACGCGACGATGCTGCAGGAGTTCGTGCGGCGCCTGTCCAGCGAGAGCCGCTACTTCCGCTTTGTCTCCAGCATGCCGGAGCTGCCTGCCAGCATGTTGGCGCGCTTCACGCTGATTGACTATGACCGCGAGATGGCCCTGGTGGCGGTGCGCAATGAGCCCGGTGTCAATGCAGAGGGCGAGGCCATTGAGGTGCCCCGCGTGGTGGGCGTTTCGCGCTACATCACCAACCCGGATCGCACCAGTTGCGAGTTTTCTCTGGTGGTGGCGGATGACTTTGGTGGGCAGGGCCTGGGCTCGCGTTTGATGCTGTCCATCATGGACGTGGCCCGTGAAAAGGGCCTGACCGAGATCGACGGCCTGGTGCTGGCCAACAACCCCAACATGCTCAAGCTGATGCGCAGCTTGGGCTTTACAGTGAAGTCATTCGCGGAAGATCCCGACTTCAAGCTGTGTTCGCAGATGCTGTAGGGCTCAGGAAGAACTTGTACTGACCCCGCCCGCTTTGTTTCACTTGGTACATGGCGGTGTCGGCATGTTTCATCAGTTCATCCACGCTGGCGCTGTCGTCGGGGTAGATGCTGATACCGATGCTGGGCGTGCAGGTGGCAGTGTCTGCGCCGATGGCGTAGGGGGGCGTTAGCGCCTCAAGTAACTTGTTGGCCACCGTGGTGATGTCGTCGGAGGGTTGCAGGTCGGGCACCAGCACGACAAATTCATCGCCACCGAGCCGCGCCACCGTGTCGACCCCGCGTACACAGGTTTTGGCACGCTGTGCGACTGCTTTTAGCAACTCATCGCCCGCACTATGGCCCAGTGAATCGTTGACCAGTTTGAAGTGGTCCAAATCCAGGTAGAGCAGGGCCACTTTGGTGCCCAAACGAATGGAGCGTTCAACGGCTTGCTCCAGACGATCGAGCAGCAGGCTGCGGTTGGGCAGGCCCGTCAAAGCGTCAAAGTGGGCCAGATGGTCCAGGCGTTCTTCTACGGTTTTTCGCTCCGAGTTGTCGTAAAAAATCCCAATGAAATTGGTCAGCTTTTTGCTGGCGTTCTTGATGGCGCTAATGGACAGAAACTTGGGGTAAATGCCGCCGTCTTTGCGCCGATCCCAGACATCGCCGTGCCAGTGCCCGGTGGTGAGGACGGTGTTCCACAAGGTCTTGTAAAAAGCCGCGTCATGGCGCCCGGATTGCAGTATGCGCGGGTTGTTGCCCAAAGCCTCTTCGCGCGAATAGCCGGTGAGTTGGATGAAGGCCTGGTTTACCGACAGGATGGTGCCCAGCGCATTGGTCACGACGATCGCGTGCTCGGTCGCCTCAAAGGCCTTGACGTACAGCGAGGTTTCCTCTTCTTCGTGGCGCAGCGCGGTGACATCGTCCCCAATCAGCATGGTGCCTTTGATGCGGCCGGAAGAATCGCGCCAAACCACGGCATGCCAGGAGACGTGGCGTGATTCGCGCTCCAGGGTGATCAGCTCGGACTGGAACTCGGCCGGAAATCGTGGCCCCTGGGTTCCACCGGGGTACAGCCGTTCAAACAGGCCTTGGTCGCTCTCGGCACAGTGGCGCTGGAACAGGTTGCAGTTCACCAGCGCCGGGCCGTGGCAGTGCAGCAGGCGGCACAAGCCACCGTTGGAAAATTGCACGCGCCCGTGGGTGTCAAGCACCACCGCGATCAACCGGGTTTGCTTGAGCAGTGGAAACACGTTTTGTATGGAGTGCTCCATCTCCGCCTCACCCTCTTGGTAGGGTGTGACGTCGAAGCACAAGCACAAGTGACCAAGGCGGTCCCCCGCCGATGTGGTGTGAGGCATGTTTTGCCCCATCAGCCAGCGGTAAACGCCATCTTCACGCAGATAGCGAAACGGTCGGCGAAATGGCACTTGGTCGGCGTGCACGTCATGCAGCCCTTGGGTGACGTGTTCACGGTCATCCGGGTGCACGTGATCCAGCCAGCCGTTTCCCAATTCCTGGGCGCGTTCGCGGCCGGTGAATGTGCTCCAGGAGGGGCTCACAAAGTTGCACTGCCCCTGCGCATCACTCATCCAGACCAGCAGGTTGTCCGGGTAGGCGAGGTAGCGAAAATTGTCACTGACCCCTGGCCGACGGACCAAGGAAGGTTCAACGCTGGTGTTGCTCATGTGCTTGCCTCTTCACGCTGGTTGGTCAGAACCTGCGTGCTATTTTTCGGTGAGATCCCATTTTCCAAGACCGTATTTTTGGTAGATGCCGTCGAGAATTCCATTGGCCTTGATGCGATCAAAACCATTGTTAAAGGACCCAATGAGGTCTGCGTGGTGCGGGTTTTTCAGGCCTACCGTGATGTACAGCAGGTTGCGCGACAAGGCATTTTTAGAAAATTCGAATTTACCCTGTGCTTCGGGGAATTCGCGGCTGAGCGTGAACTTGGCAACGATCTCGTCTTCCAGCGTCAGGTCGATGTGGTTCACCAGAAGTTTGCGGATGTTGGTGGCAAAGTCAACCACGTCGTCGCGAAAGAAGGTGCTGGGATTCGCCAGGCTGTCACCATAAGCGTAGCCCCGCACCGCGCCCACGCGTTTGTTCTTCAGGCTGTCCAGGCCTGTGTACTCAAAGGGATCACCCTTGCGCTTGATGAATTTGATGGTGCTGGCCGAGTAGGGCGTGCTGAAAGCCAAAACCTTGGCGCGCGCTTCGGTGTGCCAGGTTGCGGCCAGGACATCGTAGGTGCCTTCGGTTACGCCCTTTTCTGCCCGCGCCCAAGGCATGAACACCATTTTTACCTCGTGTCCCTGGGTTTTGTAGGCAGCACGGATGATTTCCAGTGCAAGACCGTCCTGCGGGTTCTTGGGGTCCACAAAGGGCGGATAGGGGTCCCCCACCACCACAATCGTTCGGGCCATGCCAGCCAGCGGCAGCACACTTAACAGGCAGGCAAGCAATAGGGTTTTCATGGCGGACTCGGTTCCTGGAGTGGAGATGCGTCAGTCCGCCAAGCATACGCCGATGCTCAGAATGTGCCAGGTAGCAATATCCCTTGGTCGACCGTGTTGATGTTGGTGTGGCCGCAAAACGCCATGGTCAGGTCCAGCTCTTTGTGGATGATCTCCAGCACCTTGTCCACCCCTTCTTCGCCCATGGCGCCCAGGCCGTACAAAAAGGCGCGGCCAATGTAGGTGCCCTGGGCGCCCAGCGCACGGGCCTTGAGCACGTCTTGCCCCGAGCGGATACCGCCATCCATATGCACTTCAATCTGTTTGCCAACCGCCGCGACGATTTGGGGCAAGGCGCGGATAGAAGACTCGGCGCCATCGAGCTGGCGCCCGCCGTGGTTGGAGACGATCAGCGCATCGGCGCCGGAGTTCACCGCGAGCTGCGCGTCTTCCACGTCCTGAATACCCTTCAAGATGAGCTTGCCGCCCCAGCGCTTTTTGATCCACTCCACATCGCCCCAGTTCAGGCCCGGGTCGAATTGTTTGGCCGTCCACTCGGAGAGGGAACCCATGTTTTCCACGCCTTTGACGTGGCCGATGATGTTGCCAAAACCGTGGCGCTTGGTGCCCAGCATGCCCAAGCCCCAGCGCGGCTTGGTCATCATGTTCGCAATGTTGGCCAGGGTGAGTTTGGGTGGCGCGCTCAGGCCGTTTTTCAGATCCTTGTGGCGCTGGCCAATGATCTGCAAATCCAGCGTCAGCACCAGTGCCGAGCAGTTGGCGGCTTTGGCGCGGTCGATCAGTCGCTCGATGTAGTCACGGTCTTTCATCACGTAAAGCTGGAACCAGAAAGGGTGGTTCCCGGTTTCCTGGGCCACGTCTTCAATGGAGCAAATGCTCATGGTGGACAGGGTGAAGGGAATGCCGAATTTCTTCGCCGCTTTGGCCGCCTTGATCTCGCCATCGGCATGCTGCATGCCGGTCAAACCCGTGGGGGCAATGGCCACGGGCATAGCCACCGGCTGCCCCACCATGGTGCTGGCGGTGCTGCGGTTTTCCATGTTGACGGCCACGCGCTGGCGCAGCTTGATGCTCTGGAAATCGGCCGAGTTGGCGCGGTAGGTGCTCTCGGTCCACGAGCCGGAATCGGCGTAGTCGTAGAACATGCGGGGCACCCGCTTTTGGGCCAGAACGCGCAGGTCTTCAATGTTGGTAATGACGGGCATGGGGTCTCCAAATAATGTGGCTGATGGTAGGGGCTGGTGGCCCGGCGTGGTGTGAAATGTGGTGAATGTGGATTGAAAAATTTTGGTTGGAGTCGGTGTGCACCCCTGCCGCTATACTCCAGCGCGGTGACACAATCACCGCCCGCGGCGTTCGCAGCTACCCTTTGCCAGCGCCGCGTTTTACCACCAACTTTTAACCCAAAACAAAGTGGAAAAACATCACCCGACCTACCCGGTCGTGTGGCTGCTATCCGCGCGGAGCCATTCAAACATGAGCGCTTTCATCTTCAATGAACTTAATTTTGACGACCACGAACAAGTGGTTTTCGTCTCAGAACCCAAATCCGGTCTCAAAGGCATCATCGCGGTGCACAACACCAACCTGGGCCCCGCCATGGGCGGGTGCCGTATGTGGAACTACGCCAGTGAAGCGCTGGCGGTGAACGATGTGCTGCGCCTCTCGCGCGGCATGACCTACAAAAATGCAGTGGCCGGGCTGCCGATCGGGGGTGGCAAAAGCGTCATCATCGGCAACCCCAAGACCGACAAAACCCCGGCCTTGTTTGAGGCCCTGGGCGAAGCGCTGGAGCGCCTTGGCGGGCGCTACATCACCGCCGAAGACGTGGGCACCAGCCCGCAGGACATGGCCCATGTGGCGGCAAAAACCGGCTATGTGGCGGGGCTGGGCGCCAGTGGCGACCCTTCGCCATACACCGCGCTGGGTTGCTTCGTCGGCGCGCAGGCGGCCGTCAAACACCACCTGCAACGTGACAGCCTGGAAGGACTGACCGTGGCGGTGCAAGGCTTGGGCCATGTGGGCTACGACTATGCCCGCCGCTTGCACGCGGCAGGTGCCAAACTGGTGGTGGCCGATATCGACCGCGCTGCGCTGGAGCGTGCCCGGGATGAACTGGGTGCCGAGATTGTGGCCGTGGACGCCATCTACGACGTGCAGGCAGACATTTATGCTCCGTGTGCGCTGGGCGCCACGCTCAACCCAGGCACCTTGTCCCGACTGACCGCCAAGATTGTGGCCGGTGCCGCCAACAACCAGTTGGCCACGGCCGATATGGGTGAGTTGCTACGCCAGAAAGGCGTGCTGTATGCGCCGGACTTTGTCATCAATGCCGGGGGCATCATCAAGGTCTGCTACGAATACCTCAACAAACCCGAGGCCGACGTGGAGGCGCATGTGCGTGAAATCAGCGACACCCTGGCCGAAGTGTTTACCCGCGCCGACCGCGAAGGCCGCGCCACCAGCGTGGTGGCCGACGAGGTAGCCCAGGCGCGCTTCAATCGATAGGGGGCATAGAGGCGTTCACCGGCCCAGCCCGGCCGTGAGCCGAAAGGCGACCCACAAGGCCAGGCTGCCAAACAGCGCTGCACCCGCAGCCTGCCCCGCCAGAACCTCGATCGGGCCGTAGTGCGCGCCCCACCATGCAAACGGAATCGTGCCCAGTGTGGCGCGGGCCCAGTTAAAGCCGGTGGACCACAGGGGGTGCCCCAGGTTGTTGAAGGCGGAATTGGCCACAAACAGCGCTCCCATGAAGAAAAAGCTGGCGGCAATCCACGCGCAAAACGCATGCAACATGTCGGCCGCTACGCCCTGCAGGGAAAACAGCTGAATCAAGGGACCCTGCAACAACGCCAGCAGCAGCCACGCCAGTGCCACCGAGGCCACCATGAACCACAAACTTGCCCGCAAGCCCTCGCGCACCCGGTCAAATTGCCGGGCCCCCAGGTTTTGTGCCAGCACCGGCCCCACCGCACCGCTCAGGGAGTAGATCAGGCCAAACGCCACCGGTGTCAGGCGGTCAATGGTGGCCTGCCCAGCCACGGCGGACGCGCCAAACTGCGCCACGCTGTGGGTAACAAACGCCGCGCCGACGGGCGTGGCCAGGTTGGTCAGCACGGCCGGCCCGGCCACCGCGAACAAGGTCCGGGCGTCCGAACGCAGACGTTTGAAGTGCAACGGCGCCAGCAGCTTTTGCACACTCCACGCCCCATACAGGCCCACTGCCAGCAGCACACAGCGTGCAAGTACCAGCACGATGGCCGCACCGTCCAGGCCCAGCCCCAAGCCGAAGATGAACAAAGGGTCCAGCACCGCCGTTACCACGGCGGGCAGCAGCGTCACCAGCATGGCGCGCCGTGCGTCCCCCACCGAGCGCAGCAGCGCCGAACAGGCCATGCCCACCCCCAGCAACACGGACGACGGCAGGGTGATGAGCAAAAACCGGTGTGCCAGCTCCAGCACGCGGCCACGCGCACCCAGCAGATGCAGCAGGGGCTCCAGAAACACCAGGGTGGCGGCTGATAAAACCACCGCAATGGCCGCTGTGATGAGCAGGCTGGACGTGGCCAACGCGCGGGCATCGGCCATGCGGTGCGCGCCAATCGTGCGCGACACCACGGCGGTGATGCCAATCAGCATGCCGATGTACAGCGAGAGGTGGAAAAACCCCACCACGCCCGCAAAGCCCACAGCAGCGGCAATGGCCTGTTCGCCCAGCATGGAGACGTAGAGCAGGTTAATCAGGTCCACCGCAAAAATGGCAATCAGGCCAATGGCGCCGGTGCCCGCCATCACGCCGATGTGGCGCATCAGCGACCCGGTAACAAAGCGGGGACCCGGTGACGGTTTGGGGTTCGCTGCGGCGGGCGCAGAGCTTGGATTGGGTGTGGTCATGGCTGGTGTGTCATTACGTGTTGGAGAGGGTAATGCCCGCCAACTGCCCCAGCAGTGCGGACAGTGCATCCACCTGGTCTGCGGCCATGGTTTGGGTGGCTTCCTGCGCAATCGGTTGCACGGTGACCAGGGCGTAGCGCAGAAGTTGCTGGCCGGAGTCGGTCAGCAGGGCATAGCCCACCCGGGCATCGCGTGGGTCCGGTTGGCGCCCCACCAGCCCGAGCTTTTCCAGCGGCAGCAAGGTGCGTGTGACCCCTGATGCGGTGAGCCCCAGGCGTTCCGCCAAGTCAATGCGACGCAGCTTTTGCCCCGGTGCGCGGCCCAGGTGGTACAGGATCATGAAATCGCCAAAGCTCAAACCATGCACCCCGCCCAAAGCGCTGTCCATGCGGCGGGTTAGCGTGGCGTAGGCGCGCGTCAGGCGCAAGCAGAATTCCAGGCTGGGGTTGGGGGTGGAGTCCGGCGGCGTGGCGGATGGGGCATCCGGCAGGTTGGGTGTGGTTGTCATTGCATTTACTTTGATTAATAGTTGATCTATCAAGTATATGTGAAATATAAAGCACCAACTTGAAACCGTGCAGTGACGACGGAACCAGCCCAACCCCGCCAGCTATCGGGCGGTGTTGTTGCAAAAAAATGGCGCAGTTCGATAAGTTTGTGGCGCGTTAGCTGCTGCTAGCGCCTGCCAATCACGCCCGCGCCGCGCACCTCTAGCCGCACCATGTCCAGCACCTGGCCCTTGGGGTCGACAATTTGCACCACATGCCGCCCTGGCCACGGCAGCCACTGCGCGGAGGCGCCTTTGGCAAATACCTTGCCGTCCATCAGCCAGCGCAGGTTGTTGCCGTCGGCGCTAAAACTCACACGCTGGCGGTTGGGCGGAATGTCGGGGTCCAGCGCAATGATGGTGCCGGTGGTAGGCGAGGTAATGCGGGCCGCTATCGGGGCGGTATTTTGCGAGCCATTTAGGCCTCTAGCCCCCGTGGAATGTGCGCGACCAGCTCCTGAATTCATAGCAAAACTGCCTTGCTGCGTGCCCTGCAAAAACCACTCCGGGCGCGCGGCTTCCAGCTCTGCAAACTGCACCGCTGTATGCACCACACCCGCCGGGGCTTGGGGGGCGCGGCTGGCTTGGGTGGTGTGCAGGTAGTTCATCACTGCCGCCCAGATGGGTGCCGCACCAGTGGTGCCGCTCACGTCCCACATGGGTGCACCGCTTGCGTTGCCAACCCACACGCCCACGGTGTAGCGCTGCGACCAGCCGATGGCCCAGTTGTCGCGCATGTCTTTGCTGGTGCCGGTTTTTACCGCGGTCCAAAAGCGCGTGGCCAGCACGCTGTCGGTGCCGAAGGTGCGGGCGCGGGAGTTGGCATCGCTCAGGATGTCGCCGACGATGAAGGCGGCACGGGGGTCTAGGGCGCTTGTGACTGCGGGTGCCGGGCGCGTGGCTAGCGGGGTCAATGTGGTGGGGCTGACACGTCCACCCTGGCCCAGGGCGCGGTAGGCGTTGGTCAGGGTCAGTAGCGACACTTCGGCGCTGCCCAGTGCCAGGCTGTAGCCGTAGTAGTCGCCACTTTCTTTCAAAGGCAGGTCCAAAGCGCGCAGCTGTTTGTGAAACGCATCGGGTGACACCATGGCCAGCACCCGTACGGCGGGCACGTTCAGCGATGCCGCCAGTGCGGTGCGGGCGGACACCCAGCCTTTGAACTGGTGGTCGTAGTTCTGCGGGATGTACAGGCCGCCCGAGGTCTGGATTTGCGTGCCCGAGTCGTCCAGGAGGGACGCGGCGGTGATGCGCCGCTCGGCAATGGCTTGGGCGTACAAAAACGGTTTCAGCGTGGAGCCGGGCTGGCGCAGTGCCGTGACACCGTCCACCTCTGCTGCATTGCTTAAATCACCGGATGAGCCGATCCAGGCCAGTACTTCGCCTGTGGCGTTGTCCAGCACCAGCAGTGCACCGTCTTCGACGTGGCGGCCCGCCAGCTCGCGCAGGTGTTGCTGCAGGGTTTGCACGGCGAAGCGTTGCAGCGGCGCACGCAGGGTGGTTTTGATCGTGGCGCGGCCCCCATTGCGCGCCGCCAGTTGCCGCGCCACATGCGGGGCGATGCCCTCGCTGGCGGCGTAGTCGCGTCGCTGCAAGGCCGCGGTGGTGAACAGGTCCAGGCCTTCGCAGTCGGTGGCCTGCGCTTGGGGCTCCAGGGTTTTGAGCACACTGCAAGCCCGCTGCACCACCTGCGGCACCCGGGCGTTGGGCGCACGCACCAAGGCCGCCGCCACCGCCGCCTCGCGGTGGTCCAGCCCGTGCGCCGCTTTGCCAAACAGGGTTTGGCTCAGCGCGTCGATGCCCACCAGCTCCCCGCGGAACGGCACCAGGTTCAGGTAGGCCTCCAAAATCTGGTCTTTGCGCCAGGTGCGCTCCAGCAGCTGGGCCGACACGGTTTGGCTGATCTTTTGCACCACGCTGCGCCCACCGCTGCCACGTTTCAGGCCCTCGTTCAGCAGCCCGGCCAGTTGCATGGTGATGGTGGAGGCGCCGCGCGTTTTGCTGTTCCAAAGGTTGCCCCACGCCGCGCTGGACACCGCGCGCCAATCGACCCCGCTGTGCTCGTAGAAACGTTTGTCCTCACTCAGCACCAAGGCCGTGCGCAGGGCGGGAGAAATGTCCGCCAAAACCACCCATTGGCCGCGGCGCACCGTGGCATCGGTACGCAGGCGTTGCAGCAGCTCGCCATGGCGGTCCAGAATCAGGGTGTCGGACGACTGGTAGCTGCTTTTTGTAGCATCAAATGTGGCTGTAGCCCCCGCAGAATGTGCGCAAGCAGCTATAAAAACAATAGCGATTGTTTTATAGACAGTTGATTGGATGGCACGCAGCATGTGCCCCCCCAAACCAACGCGGCAGTGCATAGGTATTCCCAACATAGAGCCTGGATCGTACCCCTGCCCGCACACGAAAATCACCTCCGCGACACACCGGCAAGTCGGTGGCAGTGCGGCCCCGTAGACTGGGCCCTTGTATTTATCCTTTTCATCGGAGCGCCCATGTCCAACGCAGCCCCCCTGTTTCAGCCCTTTACGCTCAAGTCCCTGCACTTGGCCAACCGCATCGTCATGGCCCCCATGACGCGCTCTTTCTCCCCCGGCGGCGTGCCTACCGAGGCCGTGGCCGAGTACTACCGCAAGCGCGCCGCCGCTGCCGTGGGGCTGATCGTGTCCGAGGGCACGGTGGTGGAGCGGCCTGCCGCATCCAACGACCCCAATGTGCCCCGTTTTTGGGGTGACGATGCGCTGGCCGGCTGGCAAAACGTCATCAACACCGTGCGCAATGTCGGCGGCGTGATGGCCCCCCAGTTGTGGCATGTGGGTGCGGTGCGCAACCGGCGCACCGAATGGCTGCCGCCTGCACCGTGGGATTCTCCTTCGGGCTACTCGTCCCCCGGCAAGAAATTCACCGAACCGATGACGGACGCCACCATTGCCGACACCATCGCCGCCTTCGCCCGCGCGGCCGGTTCCGCCAAACGCTTGGGGTTTCAGGCGGTGGAGTTGCACGGTGCCCATGGTTATTTGATTGACCAATTTTTCTGGGATGGCACCAACCTGCGCGACGACCGCTATGGTGGCAGTGACCTGGTGCAGCGCGGGCGTTTTGCCGCCGATATCTTGAAAGCCGTGCGTGCCGAAGTGGGGCCCGACTTTCCCATCATCATCCGTTTGTCACAGTGGAAGCAGCAAGACTACACCGTGCAAATGGCCAAAACGCCTGACGAGATGGCGGCCTGGCTGCAGCCGCTGGCCGACGCCGGTGCGGACATCTTCCATTGCTCGCAGCGCCGCTTTTGGGAGCCCGAGTTTGACGGCTCCGATTTGAACTTTGCCGGCTGGGCCAAGAAGCTCACCGGTTGCCCCACCATCACCGTGGGCTCGGTCGGCTTGAGCGGTGAGTTCATCGCCTCCATGGGTGGCGAGTCGTCCAAGCCGGCGTCGCTGGACGAGCTGATGCGCCGCTTCAACCGGGGCGACTTTGACCTGGTGGCGGTAGGCCGCGCCCTGATCAGCGACCCCGACTGGGCGGTGAAAGTGCGCGATGGCCGCACGGCCGAGTTGTCGGATTATTCACCGGCAGCGTTGGCGGAGTTGGTGTAATTTTCGCCCGACCCATTGCCCCGTTTGCTGCCAAGCTGAAAGCGCAATTAGGAAAAAGAGGACCAGCGTCATGCATCCACACCAACAGGCACCTCGACTGACATCACTGCTGACGACCCTATGTTTGCTGGCGAGCGCTTGGTGGTGTGCACCGGCGCTGGCCGCTGCGCCGGACCTGCGCACCTTGCGTTTGCCGCCCGGGTTTCAGATCGAGGTACTGACCGACGCCGTTCCCACCGCGCGGCAAATGGCGCTGGGCTCATTCAAAGACGGCAAGGGTGTGCTGTACGTCGGCAGCATGGGCGAAGGAAAAGTCTTCGCAGTTGAAATGGACCAGGGTCGCGCCACTGCGGTGCACACGGTTGCGTACGGATTGCAAATGCCGGTCGGCGTGGCCTGGCGCGACGGGCAGTTGTTGGTTTCTGCGGTGTCGAAAATCCTCCGCTTCGACGGGATTGACGGCCGTCTGCGCAATCCACCGGCCCCTATCACGGTGACCAGCGGGTTCCCGACCGAGACCCACCACGGCTGGAAATTCATCGCATTTGGCCCCGATGGCCTGTTGTATGTGCCGGTGGGTGCGCCCTGCAATATCTGTGAGCCAAACGCACGGTATGCCAATATCCAGCGCATGAAGCCCGATGGCAGTGGGTTGGAAACCGTGGCGGCCGGTGTGCGCAATTCGGTCGGGTTCGACTGGAACCCGCGTGATCGCTCGCTGTGGTTTACGGACAATGGCCGCGACATGTTGGGCGACGATGTGCCAAGCGACGAGCTCAACCATGTGGAACGGCCAGGCCAGCATTTCGGCTATCCGTATTGCCATCAGGGCGACACACCCGATCCAGAATTCGGCAGCAAACGCCCATGCACGGAATTCACGGCGCCGGTGGTCAAGCTCGGTGCGCATGTGGCAGCACTCGGTATGCGCTTTTATAACGGCCAGCAGTTTCCCGTGGCCTACCGCAACAATATTTTCATAGCGGAACACGGCTCGTGGAACCGCAGTTCCAAAGTCGGCTACCGGGTCGTGCGCGTGGTGCTCGATGCGCAAGGCAAAGTGCTGGGTCAGGAAACCTTTGTCGACGGTTGGCTGAGCAAGGATGGCGCGGGCAAGGAAACTATCAGCGGTCGACCGGTCGATGTGCTTGTCATGCCGGACGGCGCCCTGCTGATCAGTGATGACAAGGCGGGTGTCATTTACCGGGTTCGTTATCAGCCTTAGGTTTGCCTTGAATCGCGCTAGCGTTTCGTCATGGCGAAATGACAAATCGAACGGGGCTGAGATTATCTTTTCAGAGATGACTTTAATCGTTGGTGCAAGGGGAACCAACTCGTTCCCAGTATGTATCGCCGGGAAAATTGTTGCGACAATGCGAATGCTGAATCGTTCTTCAGCAGCCTGAAGATGGATCGAGTCAAACTGCGCATCTACGCCACCAGGCAGTATGCCAAGTCAGATGTGTTTGATTACATTGAGGTTTTTACAATCGAATCCACAAGCACAGTCATATAGCCCAACTGAGCCCGCTG
>CAJASG010000741.1 GCA_903944555.1 uncultured beta proteobacterium | reverse complement strand
TGCCGCTAACCATACTGAAGATAAAAGCCGATGCAGCATTTGCTATAATAGAAATGGGTGCCAATCACCAACAGGAAATAGCGTCGTATTGCCGGATTGCATTGCCAACACATGGCATTATTACCAATTGCGGGAAAGCCCATATAGAGGGTTTTGGGGGCGTAGAGGGCGTGCCTGCAGGCAAGGCCCGTTTTTCTTTCAGGATGGGGAACATAGTGAATATCTTTTCCATGTCACCGGCGACTTGATGCTTGGGCTGGGTATAGGCACCTAGGCGCAGGTTGTCTTCAATCGACAACGGGCCGAAAACCTGGCGGCCTTCGGGGCTTTGGCAGATGCCGCGGCGCATGCGCTTATCGGAACGCAACTTGCTGATGTCTTCACCATCGAAGTGGATACTCCCCGCGCTGATGGACTGCACCCCCGAAATAGCCCGCAAAAAGGTGGTTTTGCCGGCGCCATTGGCACCGACCAAGGCCACGGTTTCACCGCGGCGCACTTCCAGGGTGATGCCTTTGAGCGCCTTAATGCGGCCGTAACAGCTCTCCAACCCTTCCACCTTCAGCAGCACGGGGTGTGCTGGTGCCGCCGACGCTTGCAGGCTGCCCACGCTGCTGGCACCTAGGCCGACCGAGTCGGGCGCCAGGCTGGCGATGCGGTGAAACAGTTCACGGAACTCGGCCTTGGCCTGGTCGCCAAACACCGGGTCGCTGTGCGTGCGAAAGGCCTGGTCAATCTCGGCCCAGTCCTGCGGCAGCAAAACCTTGCGCGCCAATGGCAGCACATGTTTTTCTTCGGTCTTGATGTGGCTCTTGAGGCCATCGGTGTAATGCTTGATGGCGACCGCCAGTGCTGCAACGGGCAACTGCCCTTGCGCGGCTGCCGCCAGCTTGGCGCGCAATTGCGCCAGGTTCTCCGGGCCCTGGCTGTGGTCGGCTTCCAGGGCGTCCAGCACCTCGGCCGCTTCCGCACTGCGCAGGCGCAACAGGCGAAACAGGAAGTCATCCTCTTTGGGGTGGTGCATGCGGTCCACAAACTGGGTGATGTAGTCCAGCGCGGCCTCGAAAAAGGCGGTCTCCGACGGGCTGATTGCCTGCATATCGGAGGCCACGTGGTCGAGGGTGGTGGCCAGGCGCCACATATTGCTGTGTTCCTGGCTGATGATGGTGAGTGCGTCCATGGGGCTCTTCCGTTCAGGCGTGGGCGCCCAGATAGGCGGCTATCACATCGGGGTTGCGCCGCACTTCGGCAGCAGTGCCCTCGGCCAGTTTGCGTCCGTAATCCAGCACCAGAATGCGGTCGGACAGGTTCATCACCATCTTCATGTCGTGCTCCACCAGCACTACGGTCACCCCGGTGTCGGCCACTTTGCGGATAAGGGCATCCACCTCGATGGTTTCTTTGGGGTTCAGGCCGGCTGCGGGTTCGTCCAGAAACAGCAGGCGCGGTTTCATGGCCAGTGCGCGGGCAATTTCCAGGCGCTTGAGGGCACCGTAGGACATGCTGTCGGCCCGTGCGCTTGCGTAAGCATCCAGACCAACAAAGCGCATGAGATCCACAGCTTCGATGTGGAGTTCACGGTCACGCGCCTTGAGGGCGGGCCAACGCAAGGCCGCCTTGAGCAGGTTGCGGTTCAACCGCAGATGTGCGCCCACCATCACGTTCTCAACGGCACTCATGTTCATGCAGATTTGCAGGTTTTGGAAAGTGCGTGCCACGCCACGCTGCGCCAGCACATCGGGCGATTTGCCGGCAATGGGTTGGCCGTCCAGCACGATGCTGCCGGAGGTGGGGGTGTAAATGCCGGTGATAAGATTGAACAGCGTGGTCTTGCCCGCGCCGTTAGGCCCGATGACGGCGTAGACAATGCCGGCATCGATGCTGAAAGACACGTTTTGCACGGCCTTGACGCCGCCAAACTGGATTGAGAGGTCTTGAACTTCGAGCAATGCCATGTTCAGTCCCCCTTACCGAAGCGCGCAGCCAGTGTGGGCACCAGACCCTTGGGCATGAAGATCATGCTCAACATCAGGATGGCGCCAAACACCACCGTCTCCCAGCCCTCAAACGTGGCCAGCGCCTGCGGCAATGCTGTGAGCAATACAGCACCCAACACAGAGCCATAGATAGAGCCCATACCACCAATCACCACCATGGTGACCAGCTCGATCGAATGGAAAAAGTCCGCCAGATTGGGCGTGACAAAACCCACATATAGCGCTGTCACACTGCCCATGATGCTGGCAAACATGGCCGACATGACAAACACGCTGACCTTGTAGCGCACCACATGCACGCCCACCACCTTGGACGCTACCTCGGAGCCATGCAGAGCCCGCAGGGCGCGACCAAAGGGCGAATCGATGATGTTGATGGAGGCCCAAATGCTGACGCACAGCAGGCTGGCCACGATCCAGTACCAGGGCTTGTCGCCGGAGATCTCGAAACTGCCAAAGGCCATGGGCGGCACGGCCATGCCGTCGGGGCCACCGGTCAATGCGGCTTCGTTTCGCACCACGATGTTGATGATGATGCCCAGACCCAAGGTTGCCATGGCTAGATAGTGCCCCTTGAGGCGAAAAATCGGGCGCGCAAGCACAGCGGCCAATGCGCCCGTTGCTAACGCACCAGCCGCAATGGCCAGCAATGGATGCCAGCCAAAGTGCGTAGGCAAAACCGCCGAGGCATACGCGCCAATACCAATAAAGCCGGCGTGTCCCAGGCTGATCTGCCCGGCAAAACCGATCAACAAGTTCAGGCCCAACACGATGACGGCGTTGATGCCCATGCGAATCGCCAAGTCCACGTAAAAGCTATTGGGCAGCACCAGCGGCAGGAGCAGCAGGACGGCGGCGATCAGATACAGACCGCGGTAAGGATGCTTGTTCATGCGCTTAAACCCGGTCTGTGGCTTTGCCACCAAAAAGGCCGCTGGGCCGGAAGAACAAAATCAACAAAATCAGCACAAAGGGCATCGCGTCTTTGTACGACGACGAGATGTAACCGGCACCCATGGCCTCCAATACACCTACTAATAATCCGCCAACCACTGCGCCCAGGCCATTGCCCAGACCGCCAAGCACCGCACCCACAAAACCCTTGAGGCCGAGCATGATGCCGGCGTCATACGAGGTGAGCGTGATGGGCGTAACCAGAATGCCGCCCAACGCACCGAGGGCTGCAGACATGGCAAAACTCAGGAACAGGACGCCGTCGGTGTTGATGCCCACCAACTCGGCCGCCACCCGGTTGTAGGAGGTCGCCAGCATGGCCTTACCCATCAGGGTGCGGGCGAAGAAGTACCAAAGGCAGAGGACCACCACGGCAGTGACACCCAGCACCCACAGGCTTTGTGGCATCAGGGTGGCGCCCAGCACGTTGATGGGCTGCTCACCGGAGAAGGCCGGCAGGCTGAAGGTGCCCTTGCCCAGCCAAATTTGCACCAGACCGCGCAGCACCAGCGAGGCGCCTATGGTGATGATGATCAGCGTGACTGGCTCCGCACCCTTGACCGGCTCGATCGCCACCTTTTCTAGCACTAGGCCAACGATGGCAGGCAGCGCAATGGCCAGCATCAGGGACAGCGGCAGACCCAGACCGGAGTTTGTGAAGTACACGGCCAGCATGCCGCCCAGCATGATGAACTCGCCTTGCGCAAAGTTGATCACATGGCTGGAGTTGTAGATGAGTGTGAACCCCAGCGCCGCCAAGGCATAGGTAGAACCCACCGTGATGCCCGAGAACAGAAACTGCAAGAATTCGGCCAGCATCAGGCGCTCACCCGATGCGCGTGGCGCGGTTGATTTGTCCTTTGACCGTGGGGCACAGAAGTCTCCTTGTGTTTCACCCGGCGTTTGAGACGTCCGGGTTTTGTGTCATTTGCCTGAGGAGGATTCTGACATTCAGAACCGATTACGTCAAATAAAAAGATACATAAAATTCTGATTTACGCTTTTTTTTGTATCGCGTCAGGGTTTACACCTACGCTCTATTGGAATGCGAACAATCGCCGCGACCTGCAATTTTTCGTTATCCACCAATGAAGCAGCAGGCAAGACAGGCTCAATGGCTCGAAAAAAACCGACAGAGTCGGCTTTCAAGAGATACGAATTTATTCGAATTCGCGATATGTTTAAATCATTTATCGCAATGAACCCAGGCGCTTGGACAGTGCGGCAGTTGCGCGTTTGAGTTCAGCTAAGGCAAGACTGTCGGGGCCCAATTCGGATATTCCTTCGACACCTACGATGGAAACAGCCATGGATATGTTGTTCTTGAAGTTGAAAACTGGCGCCGCCAAGCCAAGTACCCGACTGGCGTAGTCACTGTCCCGGACAAAGGAGTAGCCGTCAGCCCGGACCTTTTGCAAAACGCTCTCGACCTGGTCCAGTGTCTTGAATTCCGTGGAGCGCCCCGTCAGCAACTCCCGCTCGAGAAGCGGGCGAACGACTTCCGCTGGCATCCAAGCAGAGAACAAACGTCCGGTGGATGTGGCCAACAAACGGACCGTGTTTCCAGTGATCACATTGACGGTAATGGGGCGGTGCGGCCTCTCCCATCGAACCATCACCGGACCAAACTCACCCCAAACAGACAAGGCCGTGGTTTCATTGGTCAGGTCGCGCAGCTCGGAAATACTGTTGAGTCCGAGTTTGACGCGATCGAGCCGGTCCACGGCTGCTAGGCCTAACGGAATAGCCAAGGGTCCCAGGTCGTATTTTGAGTTTCCGCTGTCCTGCTCTACCAACCCAGAGCGCACCAAACTTACCAGATAGCGGTGCGCCTTAGATGGCGGCATGTCCGCCGCAGTGGCAATTTCCTTGAGCATCATGGCAGATCCAGACTCCACCAGTACTTTCAATACACCAATCCCGATCTCAAGGGATTGCACCCCGTGGCTACTCTTTTGTTCTTCATCCATGAGCTTGCCCTTCAAGCAACGCTTGTGAGATCTGCATGCAGATCCATTCCATATTCAAAGCGGCTTACGACCACGTGAGAAGCACGCGGCGCGCTGCCGCTGGAAAGTCGGACAGTGGTATCCAAGTGCCGCTCGGACAGGGGTAAGAGTTTGCGGTACAAGTCCCGGCACAGGTAGCGTGCACGATTACCAGGCCAGGTCGCCGGAAGTAAGCTTTCTGGCAACTGCGGATCACGCAACAACAACCTTCGTACATCATGGATCAGCAAGGTGCGCACCAAGAAGGCACTTTCCTCCGATAAGTCCTCCTGGCCACAAGCCACCAGCGCATCACGGATGGGTTCGTACTTTTGCAAGAAGCTTTCATAGGACAAGGCCAAACCGTCTAGGTTCCATGCTTTTTTCACCATATCGATATCCGTTGCACAGTGATCCGCCCGAGAGTTGACGGCAACCATTGGCATCAAGTGCGTAAGCACGTGGTCCAGCCCCTCAGATACCAAACTTTCCATCACCTTTTCAAGATCGGCAGTCGGGTGCACAAAGCTGCCCGTCTCGGTCTCGCCAAAGCCATGCCAAAAGAGTGCCCTGCGCAGTTGCTCGCGCAAACGGGCATCCAACACCCCAACAATCAGGATAAGGCGCCAACGCCTATCCCATCCGGGTATGTCAGCCGCATAAATTTGACGAGATGCCTCATCGAAGCGTCGGTGCCCGGAAGGGGTCAGCACGTAGTCGGTTTTACGCCCCAAGGCCTCTGATTCCAGCCACTTCTCCTTGACCAATCGGTATACGGCGGTTCGTACTAAGCGCTCATTCACGCCCAATGGCTGCAATAACTGAATCACGCTGCCCAGTGACACTCGGCCACCCCGTGGAAGAATCGCGTCACCAAACACCGTGGTAATCAATGATCCGGCCTGGATGCGGCTCTCTTGCAGGAAGCGTTCCAATCGAATTTCAATAGCTTTTGAGACAGTTTCTTTCACGATGTTGGAAGTGTAGTCGCAGGCGATGCTCCGAACTCGTTCTCGCATTGGAGACGGTGCTCATCGGACTTGCGAGGTTGGGCGAGCATCAGGAAGCGTCAGCCCCGCCGAGCCGCTTCGATCGCAACGATGTCGATCATTCTCATCTCAATCCTGGCTTCAAACGCTCCCTTTGCCACCACCGTCCGATCAGGATCGGCAATTGCAGCAGTCAGGGCGGACGATGCAATCTACCATGACAGTCCCCACTTACCCTCACACCAACAGCTCGCGCTTTCTTAGCCGTCGTTTCCGACAATGGCGTTTCGCAACCAGTCGGTCTCGGTCTGGTTGCCGGTCGCGATCTGGACCGAAAACGCCTCGTTGCGCTTAAACGCTGGCCCTACCGTTCAGGCCAAGATAAGCGATGACCACCACCAGAGATCAAACATTACCGCCACACTCTGCACACCTATCAACAATTTTCACGATGCTAGAGTCAGCAAGGTGGATTAGGCGCATTCAATTAAGCGACAGCTTTCTGGAATGGCTGTTTCAAAATCTTTCTGCCGCCCATAAGCCGACACCCGCAGCTACCCGCTATTGGTCATCAGCTGGTGCCCGATTTGACGAAATGGTCGCTACACAGCCGACCGTCGGTTCCTGGTTGCCAACGGCTGCTATCGAGCAGGCAGATCGGAAATTTCTAAGACCGCTGCGGTGCCGCCGTTCGAGGCGTCGACACCTCGCCACCATATTTTGCACAAAACGGGACGAGTGGATGAGCGTGATTGCCAACCAGGTGTTGCACAAACCGATCTAGTTACGAACCGCGCTGGACTTGCTAGTTCCTGCCAGCTTGCAAATAGCCTATTTTTGGGTACACGTCGATGAAATGGCGGCGAAAGTTTAATACAGTGCCATAAGATAACTCTATTTATCTTAGGCTAAAATTCTTGCGTCAAAACCACTCTTGGGCAGCCTTTCTTCATGAAAAACCGCAGCATTACAGTCCAGGGCACCCCGGTTGGCTACACCACGCGGCACGACCAGGATTACATCTCGCTCACCGACATGGTCAAACGCTTCGGCGACGAGACCGTTCTCTACGGGTGGCTGCGCAATCGCAACACCGTTGAGTTTCTGGGAATTTGGGAGCAGATCAACAACCCGGACTTCAAACCTGTCGAATTCGAGAGGTTTAAAGCCCAGGCGGGCCTCAACAGTTTCTCGCTGTCTCCCTCCAAGTGGGTGGAAGCTACCGGGGCCATCGGCCTGTACGCCAAATCCGGCCGGGGTGGTGGCACCTACGCCCACCGCGACATCGCCTTTGAATTCGGTTCGTGGCTCAGTCCCGAATTCAAACTCTATCTCATCAAGGAATTCCAGCGCCTCAAGGACGAGGAAGCCCGTGCGACTTCCCTGGAATGGAATTTCCAACGCACCCTGGCCAAGGTCAACTACCGCATTCATACCGATGCCATCAAGGAACACCTTGTCCCACGCCAGTTGACCCGGACCCAAACGGCCACGCTCTACGCCAGTGAAGCCGATCTGCTGAACGTGGCGCTGTTTGGCATGACCGCTGCCCAGTGGCGCGAGGCCAACCCCAAGGACGGCGGCAACATGCGGGACGCGGCCACATTGGAACAACTGGTGGTGCTGTCCAACATGGAGAGCATCAATGCGGTGCTGATTCACCAAGGTATCGGCGCGACTGAACGCTTGGGCCAACTCAACGCCATTGCCATTACCCAAATGCGCTCACTCATTGGAATGGGGGCGGTCAAACGCTTGGGCAAGGCAAATCCCCCGTGATTGGGCCGGTGTCAAAAGATCCGGCCACGGGGTCGCATGTGTTGCGCCAGGCAAACCCTGGTGGCAGCGCCGTTTACGTGCATCGTCTGGGACTGCACCATTTTGCGTATCTGCGTGCGGTATCCGAAGGCCTGCCCATCGTAGAAGCTGCCAAACGCTATCTGGGGGTGGAGCATGGCCACCAAGCAAAAGTCGCCCACCTGCAAACCCGTGATGCAGTGCGCGCAGTGGCACGCCGGCGGGGTTTGAGCGCCTGGCGCTTAATTGGACTGAGTTTTAGCGCAATGCAGACTGATGTGACGACCTATCAGGGCGCTACCCGCATCGCCCCCAGTCTGGAAGAGTTCATTGCGGCCAGCGCCTTGGAGGATTGGTCTGAGTCCGAGGTGCTGCAGATGCACCATGAAATCTATCCGGCCAATGCCAGAGCATTGCGCCGCCAGCGTGTGCGTTCCCGCTTGCGGGAGCGATTGCTGTGTACCCTTCATGAGCTAGAGACCCTTGCCGCCGAGCAGCCACAACCAGTCGACGCCATTGCGGGTTGGTTTGACAGCACCACAGCCGTCAAATTGCTGCGCATCGACGTGGTGATTTTGGCGCAGCTGCAGGAGCACATTGCCGCGGGCGGGCGGTGGTGGCGCTTACTGCCTGGGATTGGGCGCACCAAAGCGCAACGCATATCCGCATACCTGGCCATACTGCTGATCAATCAGCCACAACCATTCCGACCCGTATTCGCGTTACCCTCTCCACCACGACCTCTCGACCCGGACTTGCCCACATACTCGGAGTACCCCTTACTTCTCGCGGACGACGACAAAAAGGCAATCGACGCGTGGGTTGCGGCCAAGGCGGGCTCTGCGGCAACGCTCAAAGCCTATACACGCGAGGCGACACGTCTTTTGCTATGGCTGCACTATGAACGCCACGCAGCCGCGCTGGGGCGTATGACACTGTTGGACTGCCGCGACTACATGGCTTTTTTGCAGCATGTGCCAGTACAGTGGATCTCACGCGCCCGCGCCAAGCCCGGAGCTCCTGGGTGGGCCCCCTTTCGCGGCCCCTTGAGCACACGCAGCGTGCGCCAGGCAATCACCATCGTTGTGTCGATGTTTCACTGGCTCCAGGCAACCGGTTATATCGGCAAGAACCCGTGGTTATTGGTGAATCAGAAAATTGGCGACGACAAAGAAGAACGGGTGTTGCAATCCAAGGCGCTCAGTGAAGTGGCCACGCAACAGGTCATTGCGTACTGCAAAACTAAGCTGCCCGCGCCGGCCGCACATCGCATGGTGTTTATCGTCCAATTCGTCGCCAGTGTGGGTTTGCGCAGCGCCGAATTGCTGGCAGTCAAACTGTCTGACATTCAACACGAAGAGGAAGGCTGGGTCATGCAAGTGCATGGCAAAGGCTCCAAGAACCGCATCGTGGCCATACCCCCGTCTGCCTTGCAGGCCCTCAACACCTACTTGCAAGCGCGCGGCCTAGGCGATATCACGTGCGCGGACCCTGCAGCACCAGTGCTGGCCAGTTTGCACGATCCCCTGCAGGGCGTGGGCTACCAGGCACTGTACGAGCACGTCAAATCCTGGTTATCCAAAGCCATTGATGTGGCCGAGTTACCTGCTTCAGAGCGGCACCGGATGAGCCAAGCCTCCACCCATTGGTTGCGCCATACCTTTGGCACCAGGGCCATTGCCAAGGACGTACCCCTGGATGTGATCCAGGCTCAGATGGGGCATGCCAGCATCCAGACCACCACAGCAATCTACGGACGCGCTCCCATGCGCCGGCGAATTGATGAGCTGGAGCGGGCATTTAAATAAACTTCCAGCATGCGCGGTGACAATAACGAGCGGCTGACCATCCTGTCAGATGCTGAAAAAACGGCCCTCTACGGCATTCCCCACTTTGATGACTTCCAGCGCATTGAGTTTTTTGCGCTGACAGAGGCAGAACTGGCCCTTGCG
>CAJASG010000740.1 GCA_903944555.1 uncultured beta proteobacterium | reverse complement strand
TCATTCCAGGCAATGCAGCGCTCATGCTCGGGGGCGTAATAGTCGGTGGTCTTGTACAAGAACTCGGCGGTGTCGGACAACACCACAAACCCATGCGCCAAACCCGGTGGCACCCACAGCTGGCGCTTGTTGTCCCCCGACAATATCTCGCCCACCCATTGGCCGTAGGTGGGGGACTCGGGGCGAATATCGACAGCCACGTCAAATACCTCACCGGCAGTGACCCGTACCAGTTTGCCTTGCGGGTTGTTCACTTGGTAGTGCAAGCCGCGCAGTACGCCTTTGGCGGACTTGGAATGGTTGTCCTGCACAAACGGCAGGGTAACGCCGGTGGCCAAGGTAAACGCGCGCTCGTTAAAGCTCTCGTAAAAAAAGCCGCGCGCGTCTCCAAACACACGGGGCTCGATCAGCAGCACATCGGCAATGGCGCAGGGTGTTACCTTCATGTCAATACACCTTCTGCTCTAACAAGCGCAGCAGGTACTTGCCGTAGCCCGACTTGGCCAGCGGTTTGGCCAGCGCCATGAGTTGTGCATCGTCGATCCAGCCGTGGCGCCAGACAATCTCCTCTGGAGCGGCAACTTTCAGACCCTGGCGGTTCTCGATGGTGTAGATGAACTGGCTCGCCTCCAGCATTGACTCGTGCGTGCCTGTATCCAACCACGCATAGCCCCGGCCCATCGTTTGCACGTCCAGCGTCCCTTGGTCGAGGTACATACGGTTCAGGTCCGTGATCTCCAGTTCACCCCGGGCGGACGGCTTCACGCGTTTGGCCAGCTCCACCACCTGGCTATCGTAGAAGTACAAGCCGGTGACGGCATAGCGCGACTTGGGATTCGTGGGCTTTTCCTCCAGACTAACGGCGTGGCCCCGTGAGTCAAACTCCACAACGCCATAGCGCTCGGGGTCTTGCACGGCGTAGGCAAAGACGGTTGCACCTACGGTTTGCGTGTTGGCGCTCTCCAGCAAGCCCGCAAAGTCGTGGCCGTAAAAGATGTTGTCGCCCAGCACCAGCGCGCTGGGTGCGCCGTCCAGAAACTGCTCCCCAATCAAAAATGCCTGCGCCAAGCCGTCGGGGGAGGGCTGCACCGCATAGCTGATCTGCAAACCCCATTGGGTGCCGTCGCCCAGCAGCTGCTCAAAGCGGGGTGTGTCCTGCGGGGTGGAGATGACCAGCACCTCCCGAATTCCCGCCAGCAACAGCACGCTCAAGGGGTAGTAAATCATCGGTTTGTCGTAAATCGGCAGCAGCTGCTTGCTGACCACCTGCGTGGCCGGGTACAGGCGGGTGCCAGAACCGCCGGCCAGGATGATGCCTTTGCGCTTTTTGCCAGTGACTGTCGAATTGCCCATATTTGTCGTCATCGTTATTGTTTCCCTGTAATTTCAGTCAACATGCGGGCCACGCCCTGCTGCCAGTGCGGCAGGGTCAGGCCAAAGGCGGCTTGCAGCTTGGCGGTGTTTAGCCGTGAATTGAGCGGCCGCTGCGCCGGAGTTGGGTAGCTGGCGGTGGTCGTGGCATTTACTTGGCTGGGGCCAGCTTTGAGCGTGTGGCCCAGGCCTTGGGCTTGTGCCAGCACAAACCTGGCGTAACCGTGCCAACTGGTTTCACCATCTGCTGCGCAGTGGTACAGCCCCGCCAAGGTGGGGTGGGCCAAGGTGGCACGGATGGCATGCGCGCTGACGTCGGCCAATAGCTCGGCCGAGGTGGGCGCACCGATTTGGTCGTTGATGACGCTAAACTGTTCGCGCTCACCGGCCAAGCGCAGCATGGTCTTGGCAAAGTTGCCACCGCGTGCGCCATAGACCCAGCTGGTTCTGAAAATTAAGTGCTTGGGGCACAAGGCCACGGCCTGCTCGCCTTCCAGCTTGGTTTGGCCGTACACGCTCAAGGGGCCGGTGGCGTCCAGCTCCACCCACGGCGTGTTGCCGCTGCCGTCAAACACATAGTCGGAGCTGTAGTGCACCAGCAATGCTCCTGATTTGATAGCTGCTTGCGCAAGTGCTGCGGGGGCTAGAGCATTAATTTGCCTTGCAACTTCAGGTTCGCTCTGGGCCTTGTCCACAGCGGTGTGGGCGGCGGCGTTGACGATGACTCTGGGTTGGACCTGGTTCACCGTGTCCAACAGGCCCGCCAGGTCGGAGAAATCACCGCACAGATGGTGCGGGTTCAACGCCGCATGGCTGCCCAGCGCCACCACCTCACCCAGTACGCTCAAGGACCGCTGCAGCTCCCAGCCCACTTGGCCGTTGCTTCCGAAGAGAAGAATTTTCATAGGGGTGGCGATCAGCTGCCGTACTGCTTGTTGACCCAGTCTTTGTAGCCACCGCTTTGCACATTGGCCACCCATGCGGGGTTGTCCAGGTACCACTGCACGGTTTTGCGGATGCCGGTCTCAAACGTCTCGGCTGGCTTCCAGCCCAGCTGTTGTTCAATCTTGCGGGCATCAATGGCGTAGCGGCGGTCATGGCCGGGGCGGTCGGTCACGTAGGTGATCTGGTCTTTATAGGGCTTGCCGTCTGCGCGGGGCTTGAGCTCGTCCAGCAGGGCGCAGACGGTGTGCACGATGTCCAGGTTGGGCTTTTCGTTCCAGCCGCCCACGTTGTACACCTCACCCAGCGTGCCTGCTTCCAGCACCCGGCGGATGGCCCTGCAGTGGTCTTTGACATACAGCCAGTCACGAATTTGCTGCCCGTCACCGTACACCGGCAGTGGCTTGCCCGCTTGGGCGTTGACGATCATCAGCGGGATGAGCTTTTCGGGGAAGTGAAATGGCCCGTAGTTGTTGGAACAGTTGGTGGTGAGTACCGGCAGGCCGTAGGTATGGTGGTAGGCGCGCACCAAGTGGTCGCTAGCGGCCTTGCTGGCAGAATACGGGCTGTTGGGCTCGTACTTGTGCTCTTCGGTAAAGGCTGCCTCTGTCTTGGCCAGCGAACCATACACCTCATCGGTGGAGACATGAAGGAAGCGAAAGGCGGCCTTGGCACCGGATTCCAGCGCGCCCCAGTAAGCCCGCACGCTCTCCAGCAGGTTAAAGGTGCCCACAATGTTGGTGTTGATGAAGTCCGCTGGCCCGTGGATGGATCGGTCCACATGGCTCTCGGCGGCAAAGTTCACTACGGCGCGCGGCTGGTGGGTGGCCAGTAAATGGTTCACCAGCGCTGCGTCGCCAAAGTCGCCGTGCACAAACACATGGCGCGCGTCGCCTGCAAGGCTGGCCAGGTTTTGCAGGTTGCCCGCGTAGGTGAGTTTGTCCAGGTTGATGACGGTCTCGTTGGTGGCTTCAAGCCAGTCCAGAACGAAGTTGCTGCCGATGAAGCCGGCGCCGCCGGTGACGAGGATGGTCATGTTGTATAGGCCCTGATGCTGTGATCTATCAGAATTATCGCCCTTGTCTGCGGTCCCATTGTTGACGATTGACGGTAATCGGCATTTCAGTTGCTTACCCACGCTGGACGTATGGAGCGTCCGCGCTAAACTTCTGCTATTACATGGACAGGGAGTGTTCGGATGATTTTTGTAACCGGTGGTGCGGGCTATATTGGCACCCATACCTGTGTTGAGCTACTTAGCGCGGGCTTGGATGTCACGGTATTTGATAACTTTAGCAACAGCGAACCCGAGGCCTTGCAGCGCGTTGAGCGCATCACGGGGAGAGCCCCACGGTGCATTCAGGGCGACATCCGCGACCCAGCGGCGCTGACGAACGCCTTGCGCGAAAGCGGTGCAACCGCAGTCATCCATTTCGCGGGGTTGAAAGCCGTCGGCGAGTCCGTTGAGAAGCCGTTGACGTATTACGACAACAACGTGGTCGGAACAGTGCGCTTGTTGGAGGCGATGATGCAGACGGGTGTGAAGACACTGGTGTTTAGCTCATCGGCCACGGTGTATGGCGATCCACAGCGTTTGCCGTTGACGGAAGACCACCCCTTGTCCGCAACCAGCCCCTATGGCAGAACCAAGCTGGTGATTGAGGACATGCTGCGAGAGGTTTTTCAGAGCGACCCATCCTGGCGAATTAGTATCTTGCGCTACTTCAATCCGGTGGGGGCCCATGTGACGGGTTTGATTGGTGAGGACCCGCAGGGCACGCCTAATAACCTGATGCCATTTGTGTCCCAGGTGGCGGTCGGGCGGCGGGAGTTTTTGAACGTGTGGGGCAATGACTACGATACGCCCGATGGCACCGGTGTGCGGGATTACATCCATGTGGTGGACTTGGCGCTGGGGCATCTGAAGGCCTTGGAATACTTGCAGCAGCAGGCGCAGTGTGTGGCGATCAATTTGGGCACCGGCGTGGGCTACAGCGTGCTGGACATCGTGCGTGCGTTTGAACGTGCCTGCGGCCAAGCGGTGCCGTACAAGGTGGCCGCGCGCCGTGCAGGTGACATCGCTGCTTGCTATGCGGAGCCCGGCTTGGCGCACACGCTGCTGGGGTGGACGGCCCAACGAAATCTGGATGAAATGTGTGAAGATGCATGGCGCTGGCAACAAAACAACCCGAATGGGTACAAGGGAGAAAAATAGTGGCTAAAGGAATGATCTTGGCGGCAGGTCAGGGCACGCGCGTGCGTCCGCTGACGAAAGACTTGCCCAAACCCATGGTGCCGATCTTGGGCAAACCCCTGATGGAGTACCTGATTGAACATCTGGCTCGGCATGGCATTACCGAAATCATGGTGAACGTGGCCTTTCACCACCAAAAAATTGAACGGTATTTTGGGGACGGTCGCCGCTGGGGTGTGCAACTGGGTTATTCATACGAAGGGGTACTGGACCACGGTGACATTTTGCCGCGCCCCATGGGCTCGGCCGGGGGCATGCGGCGCATTCAGGACTTCAGCGGGTTTTTTGACGAAACCACCCTGGTGCTGTGTGGTGACGCCTTGATTGACCTGGACATTAGCGCTGCACTGGACGAGCACAAAGCCAAAGGTGCCATGGCCAGCGTGGTCACCCTGGAGGTGCCGCGCGAAGACGTGCAAAACTACGGCATGGTGGTCGCCGCCGCTGATGGACAGATCCAGTCATTCCAGGAAAAACCCAAGCCTGCCGACGCCAAGTCCACCCTGGCCAGCACTGGCATTTACATTTTTGAGCCGGCTGTGCTGGATTTGGTGCCGTCGAACACGGTGTACGACATTGGCTCCCAGCTGTTCCCTCAGTTGGTTGAGAAGAAGCTGCCGTTTTATGCGCAGAACCGATTTTTCAACTGGATTGACATCGGCCGGGTGAGCGACTACTGGTCGGTGTTGCAGCGGGTGTTGCGGGGGGATGTCGCGGAAATGAAAATGCCGGGACGGGAAATCAAACCCGGTATCTGGGTCGGGCTCAATACCTCCATTGCCTGGGATCGGGTGAAGATTGAAGGGCCGGTGTACATCGGCTCCAGCGTGTGCATTGAACCCGGTGCCACCATCATTGGACCCGCCTGGATTGGGCACGGCAGCCATATTCGCTCGGGCGCGCGGGTGGTGCGCAGTATCTTGTTCGAATACACGCGCATTCCGGCCGACAAGCATTTCAACGAGATGATCGTATCGCCGGACTATTGTGTGGACCGCGCGGGTGAGACCCTGTACCGCGGTGACGACACCTGCCAGCTGCGTTGGGGCGATGCCCGCGCCTGAATCTTCTCCTCCCCTATATTGATTTGAAAACACCATGACCTTGCTGATTCAACCTGTCATTCTTTCCGGCGGCTCCGGTACCCGTTTGTGGCCCCTGTCGCGCGAGAAATACCCAAAGCAATTGCTGCCTTTGATTGGCGAAGACTCCCTGCTGCAGGCCACCGTGCGGCGGGTGGACGGTATTGCCGGTACTGAGCTCGCCGCGCCCATGGTGGTATGCAACGAGGAATACCGTTTCGTGATTGCCGAGCAGTTGCGCGTCATGGGGAAACCCGGCATCGTGGTGCTCGAGCCTTTAGGTCGAAATACGGCTCCAGCCCTTACCATTGCTGCGCAAGCAGCTATAAAAAACGGAGCAGATCCGGTCTTGCTGGTCATGCCCGCCGACCATGTGATCGTGGACAAACAGGCTTTTCAAACTGCGGTGCAGGCCGGTGCCGTGCTGGCAGCTGAAGGGGTGGTGGTGACCTTCGGCATTACGCCAGACGTACCGGAGACGGGCTATGGCTACATCCAGTCGGGTGAAGGCTATGGCAGTGGGAGTGCCAAACGCATTGCACGGTTTGTGGAAAAGCCCAATTTACAGACGGCCCAGGCGTATTTGGCAGAGGGCAGTTATTTGTGGAACAGCGGACTGTTCATGATGCGTGCGTCGGTGTGGTTGCAGGCCTTGGCCGTGTGCCGCCCGGACATTTTGTCCGCATGCCAGGCGGCCACAGACGCTGGAACATCGGATGGTGAGTTTGTGCGGGTCGGCAAAGAGGCGTTCAGCCAGTGCCCAAGCGATTCGATTGACTATGCGGTGATGGAGCGCATCGCGGCGGGCCAGGGTGTGGCGGCTGGCGCAACACCGTTGCCGGTGGGGGTGGTAATTCCCCTGTCTGCGGGCTGGTCGGACGTGGGAGCGTGGGAGGCCTTGTGGCAGGTGTTGCCCAAAGATAGCGAGGGCAATGTGGCGCAAGGTGACGTGCTGATGCAAGACAGCCGTAACACCTTGGCCTTGTCAGAAGGCCGTCTGATCGCCTGCGTGGGTGTGGATGATCTGATTGTGGTGGAGACCGCCGATGCCATTCTGGTGGCCCACAAAGACAAAACCCAAGATGTGAAAAAAATCGTTGACCGCCTCAAAGCGGCTGGGCGCACCGAGGGCCAAATCCACCGCAAGGTGTTCAGGCCTTGGGGCTGGTACGACAGTGTGGATGCAGGCCCGCGCTTTCAAGTCAAGCGCATTGTGGTTAAGCCCGGCGCAACCCTCTCACTGCAAATGCACCACCACCGTGCCGAGCACTGGATTGTGGTCAGCGGAACGGCCAAAGTCACCCGCGGCGAGACCACGTATTTGCTGTCCGAGAACGAGTCCACCTTCATCCCGCTCGGCACCACCCACCGTCTGGAAAACCCGGGCCGGGTCGATTTGGAAATGATTGAAGTGCAGTCCGGCAGCTACCTGGGCGAAGACGACATCGTGCGCTTTGAGGATGTCTACGGACGCTAATCACCAGCGACCAACAAAAAAGCCTGCAGACATGATGTTTGCAGGCTTTTTGTGCTTTTTACGGCAGGTTTGGTGGCGTAGGTGCCATTGATAAAGCGGCTGTAACCCGCATGGATATTGCGTTTAATGGATTTGGATTTTTCAGATACCGTAAAAAATA
>CAJASG010000739.1 GCA_903944555.1 uncultured beta proteobacterium | reverse complement strand
GGCCGCAGGTGTGGATGCTGGCCTGTGCAGTGGTCATAGCCTTTGACCCCTGGGCCTTGCTGCAGCCCGGGTTCTGGCTGAGTTTTGTAGCGGTGGGGGTGCTATTTGCTACAGATTCAGGAGCTGCTCACGCAAATTCCACGGGGGCTACAGCCCGAATTGGTGCAATTTTTCGGGAGCAGTGGGTGATTACTGTGGCTTTGACACCGCTGACACTGTTGCTGTTTGGTCAGGTGTCGGTGGTAGGGCTGGCGGCAAATGCGCTGGCGATTCCTTGGATGACGCTGGTGGTCACGCCCCTGGCTATGCTGGGGGCACTGGTGCCGGCGGTGTGGGAGTTGGCAGCCGTTGCCATTGGGTGGCTGATGGGTGGCTTGCAGTGGTTGGCGTCATTTCCCTGGGCTTCGATCTCGGTGGCCATGCCGCCATTGTGGGCTGGGGTCGCCGGGTTGCTGGGCGGTGTGGTGCTGGTGTTCCCCTGGTCGTGGAGCATGCGGGCGTTGGGTGTGCCCTTGCTGTTGCCGGTGTTGTTGTGGCAGGCGCCGTTGCCAGCGCCTGGGCAGTTTGAACTGTTGGCCGCCGACATCGGCCAGGGCAACGCCGTGCTGGTGCGCACCGCTAGCCACGCACTGCTGTATGACGCCGGGCCGCGTTACAGCCTGGAGAGCGATGCGGGCCACCGCGTGCTGGTACCGCTGCTGCAGGCGCTGCACACCCGGCTGGACCGGGTGGTACTGAGCCACCGCGATATGGACCACGTGGGCGGCGCCCCGGCCGTGCTGGCGATGCAGCCGCAGGCGGATTTACTGAGCTCGATCGAGGCCGAGAACCCGCTGCAAGGCCTGCGCCCGGCCCAGCGCTGTGTGGCTGGGCAAAGCTGGCATTGGGACGGCGTGGATTTTGAGGTGCTGCACCCGCCTGAGGAGGACTACGATAGTGGCGCCAAATCCAACGCCCTGTCGTGTGTGCTGCGCATCTCTAACGGCGTGCAGACCGCGCTGCTAGTGGGGGACCTGGAGCAGGCGCAAGAGGCGCGGCTGGTGGCCAGTGGTGTGAACCTGAAATCGGATTTGCTGCTGGTGCCGCACCACGGCAGCAAAACCTCCAGCAGCGCGGCTTTTCTGGACGCCGTGCAGCCGCCGCTGGCTGTGGTGCAGTCGGGCTACCGCAACCGCTATGGCCACCCGGCGCAGCCTGTTTTGGTGCGTTATACGGAGCGCACCATTCGTGTGATTGACTCACCCCATTGTGGTGCACTCACCTGGCAATCCACCCAGCCGCAAGACGGCCAATGCCACCGCATCGACGCGTTGCGCTACTGGCACCACCACGTGCCTTAATTTTCAAAGTGTTGGAAATGACCGACACCATGGTCGTTTTGGTGGTGATAACTTTGCGACCTTCTTTGCACTATTCACCGATACACCATGCCAAAAACCCTGATCGAACCGTTCCGTATCAAAAGTATTGAACCCATTCGCATGACCACGCGCCAAGAGCGCGAACAACTGCTGACCGACGCCAAACTCAACGTTTTCAAGCTGCGCGCAGAAGACGTGCTGATCGACTGGCTGACCGACTCCGGCACCGGCGCCATGTCCAGCCGCCAGTGGGGCGCCATCATGGAAGGTGATGAGAGCTATGCCGGTGCGCGCAGCTTTTACCGGCTGGAAAAAGTGATCCAGGACATCACCGGCATGCAGTACTTTGTGCCGACGCACCAAGGCCGTGCGGCGGAAAAAGTGCTGTTCACCGCGGTGTGCAAAAAGGGCGATCTGGTGCCCAACAACTGCCACTTTGACACCACCCGCGCCAACCTGGAGTACCTGGGCATTGAGGCCGTGGACCTGGTGATTGCCGAAGGCCTGCAACCGGCGCTGATCTACCCGTTCAAGGGCAATATCGATCTGGCACGGGTCGAATTCTTGCTCAAGGAGCAGGGCGACCGCATTCCGTTTGGCATGCTGACCGTGACCAACAACACCGGAGGCGGACAACCGGTGTCCATGGCCAACATCCGCGGTTATGCCGCGCTGCTGAAGCAATTTGGCAAGCCCTTCATTCTGGACGTGTGCCGCTTTTCCGAAAACGCCATGTTCATCAAGATGCGCGAGCCGGGCTACGAGAACACCTCCATCAAGGACATCGCGAAAGAAATGTTCTCTTACTGCGACGGCTGCACCATGAGCGCTAAGAAAGACGGCATGGTCAACATCGGCGGCTTCATCGTGCTGCGCAGCGAAGAGTGGATGGACGCGGTGCGCAATGTGCTCATCATGACCGAAGGTTTTCCGACCTACGGCGGCCTGGCCGGGCGCGACCTGGAAGCGCTGGCCGTGGGGCTGGTGGAGGGTATGGACGAAGACTATCTGCGCTACCGCCTGCGCACCGCCGAATACCTGGGCGAACGGCTGGAAGCTTCCGGTGTCGGCTTTGTCAAACCCACTGGCGGCCACGCGGTGTACATCGACGCCAAAACGGTGTTGCCGAACATGCCGGTAGAGCACTACCCGGCCTGGGCGCTGTGCAACGCGCTGTACCTGGAAGGCGGTATCCGTGGCGTGGAAATAGGCTCGGTGATGTTCGGCAAGCGCCTGGACAGCGGAGTGGAGACTTTCCACAGCATGGAGCTGGTGCGCCTGGCTTTTCCCCGGCGCATGTACACGCAGAGCCATTTCGACTACGCCGCCGAGGTGATTGCCGAAGTGAAGGAAAAGGCCGC
>CAJASG010000738.1 GCA_903944555.1 uncultured beta proteobacterium | reverse complement strand
CGCGCACCGGTCGCAATCCACGTACTGGCGAAGCGATTAAAATCAAGGCTGCCAAGGTTCCCAAGTTTCGTCCAGGCAAAGCATTGAAAGATGCTTTAAATTGAATTTAGATAAAGAGTTTTAGGCGGGGTGATTAGCTCAGTTGGTAGAGCGGCGCCTTTACACGGCGTAGGTCGGCGGTTCGAGCCCGTCATCACTCACCACCCCCCCCCAAGCAAAGGCGAACATGAGTGTTCGCCTTTTTTTGTTATTTGATGGAGAAGTAGCGCATGTTTGATTTTGTTCGCAAGCACACCAAGGTCATGATGTTCCTGATGTTCTTGCTGATCATCCCCGCATTCGTATTGGTGGGTGTGGATGGCTTCAGGGACGCGAGCGGTGGCACGAAGGCCGTTGCTACTGTTGCAAGCCAAAGCATCACCCAGGGTGAATGGGATCAGGCGCACAAAATTGAAGTGGACCGGTTGCGTGCATCCATGCCAACCTTGGACGTGAAGATGCTAGAGTCCGCCGAGGCTCGGTATGTCACTCTAGAGCGATTGGTTCGTGAGCGAGTACTGGCTGAGGCTGCTCAAAAATCGCATCTGAACACTTCGGACGCCCGCTTGGCACGTGAGTTACAGACAAACCCCACGATTGCCAGCCTGCGCAAGGCAGATGGCTCGTTGGACATTGAACGCTATCGCCAGTTGGCTGCAAGCCAGGGCTTGACGCCCGAAGGGTTTGAGGCGCGTGTGCGCAATGATCTGTCGGTGCGGCAAGTGGAATCAGGCATTCTTGCATCGGCATTTTCACCGACTGCATTGGCAGACATCTCGCTCAACGCGTTTTTTGAACGACGTGAAGTGCAAATTGCACGCTTCACTCCAGCTGACTTTGCAAGCAAAATTAATCCGACAGATGCAGAGTTGGAAGCCTTTTATCAGGCCAACCAGGCTTTGTTTCAAGCCCCTGAATCCGCCAGCATTGAATACGTAGTGTTGGATATGGATGCGGCCAAAAAGACAATCAGCATTAATGAGGCAGATCTCAAAACCTACTACGAGCAAAACGTGCAGCGGCTGAGCGGGAAAGAGGAGCGTCGTGCCAGCCACATTTTGATCAATGCGCCCAAAGATATGCCTGCTGCCGATCGCCAAAAGGCAAAAGAGCGCGCGACTTCCTTGCTGGCGCAAGTGCGCAAAGCACCTGACTCATTTGCGGAGACCGCGCGTAAGAACTCCCAGGATGTGGGTTCGGCTCCATCCGGCGGCGACCTTGATTATTTCGGGCGCGGTGCAATGGTCAAGTCTTTTGAAGAGGCTGCGTTCGCGTTGAAAAAAGGTGACATCAGTGATGTTGTGGAATCGGATTTTGGCTTTCACATCATTCGACTGACGGACATCAAGGCTCCCAAGCAGCGCAGTTTTGATGACTTGCGGGCCAGCTTGGAGTCTGATCTGAAGACACAACAAGCCCAGCGCAAATATGGTGAGTTAGCTGAGTCGTTCACCAATGGCGTGTATGAACAGTCCGAAGCACTGAAGCCGGTTGCGGATCGGCTCAAGCTGGAAGTTAAAACCGCGTTCAATGTGCGCCGTGTGGCTTCTCCCTCTGCAACTGGTGTGTTGGCGAACCCCAAGTTTTTGGCGGCAGTTTTTAGTGCAGACTCTGTTGAGAAAAAGCGAAACACCGAAGCATTGGAGATTGCAACCAATCAGCTGGTGTCGGCCCGCATAACCAAATACACGCCGGCGAGAACTTTGCCATTGGCAGAAGTGCGTACCAATGTGCGTGAACGGCTGGTCAACACGCGTTCTGCCGAATTGTCCAAGAAGGAAGGTGCTGACAAGTTGGCGGCTTGGAAGACTGGCGCTTCTGCCGCAACCCTTCCTGCTGCCGTGTTGGTCTCACGTGAGCAAGGTCAGCCGATTACGGGTCCGTTGCTGGATGCGGCACTGCGTGCGGATGCGACCAGTTTGCCCGCGTGGGTTGGCGTGGATTTAGGAGCCCAAGGCTACGCAGTGGTTCGTGTGAATAAGGTGCTTCCGCGTACTGTAGTAGCCCCCGCTACGGCCAAGCAGGAGCGTGAGCAATACGCGCAGTGGATTGCCAGCGCCGAGAGTCAGGCGTACTACCAATTACTGAAAGAGCGCTTCAATGTTCAGATGAAGGTCCAGCGCCCCGCTGGTACAACAAATGACCAGCAAGCAGCCCGCGAATAGGCCAGAACAAAGGTTATAATAAAAATCTTACGGTGGCTGTAGCTCAGTTGGTAGAGTCCAGGATTGTGATTCCTGTTGTCGTGGGTTCGAGCCCCATCAGCCACCCCAGTATTTAAAACCCAGTATCCATGCGGGTTCCCGCGGTGTGTGGGTGCACGGTGTGGGTGCAAAAGATTAGGCCTCTTGGAGCGATTCAAGAGGCTTTTTTGTTGCCTAAAAATATATCGCTGGACCATACGATAGGAAGAAATGAATCCAAAACAACAGTCATGGCTAACGCTATTTATTGCCCCCGCAATTGTTGGGCTAGTTCTTTTGGGAGCTCAGTACATGCTCCAGTCAAAAAATCTGTCGATTAAGGTGGCAGCAAAGAGCCAGCTATCAGTTTACGGAGCAGATAAAGCGCCAGAAATTCAAGTGTCGGTAAATGGAAGCTCATTAGAAAGCCCCTACCTGACATACATAAACGTTGGTTACAGCGGTGGACAGGCCTTGACTATTGATGACTTTAAAACCCCCGTCTTGATTCAACTAACTTCAAAGTCGAAGTTGGAGCATTTTCGTGTCTCCAATCAGTTGCCTAGTGATTTGAATGTATCGATGCAGCGTTTTGAGGGTGGGGTTTCATTTCGTCCAGAGTTATTAAACGCTGGTGACGCATTCCAACTGATGCTTGTCACAACTGGGGCAGTGCCAGAATTTACTGTTCAAGGGCGTATTAATGGAGTCTCTCGACTAAGCATGGAAGAGCTGCCATCTCAAAATCTATCTTTAGTGTTGCCAATCGTTGAATTTATATCCTGTGCCATGTTGATGTGTTGCGTACTTTTGTTTTTCAGAACCAAATCGGAACCGAGCATAATTGCCCTTTCTAAAGGAGCTAGTTTCTTCGTGATGCTTGCTTCTATAACAGGGGTTGCAGTTGTTGGAATTCATGCCGCTATCACCCATGGCTTGAACACGGAAAATCAATTTTTTGGCTGGTACTTTCTTGTGGTTCTTGCAGCGCTTGCGATTAGAGCCATTGTTAAAAGTATTAATGGGGCAGTTTTTTATATTGATGCATTTGATGCCTCCCCGGTACAAGACAACACTTTGCAGCTTGAGGAAAAGACGTAGGGGTTGCACCTCTGTTGGTAGACCCAGCCGGTGGGGATATCTAGAGATGCTCCAGAAGTGCCAGTCTGTGGCATTGATTACTGGTTCGCCCTCCACAATTCTCTAGAGGCCACAGACTGCCCCCCTTCAATGGCTGCTGCTACTGAATAATGGTTAATCCATAGGCAGCACTGGGGATTGAGAGGGTCAAATTCCCCGTGTTGTTCTTGGCACAGATGCGGACAATGTCAACGTCACGCACATAGCAAAAGAAGCTGATTCCTGCTGGTTTTTGGAATGGTTCCGTGAGTTGAACAGCATCACCTGGAATCGCCCCCTTCAGCGCCACGTCAATACCTAAGTAGGTTTGAGGGGGCACTGCTGGGAAACTGAGTTCTGCCATCACTGATATGCGGTGCATAAGTTAATCAACGGGGGCGCATCTTGGTGGCTTGTTCTGAGCTGTACCGGGTGTACTCCAGTGCCAAGATGCGGAACGGTTGGACATTACGAGCCGTTGCGAGACTCTGTATTGCGTTCTGCAATGCGCGGCCCTTGTGTTCCTGCATCCAGCCGTAAAAGCCGGCCTTATCAGAGACACCCAACGATGCAGCTTCCTTTGCCACAATACGTTCATGCATGTCATAACCTGCTTGGACGTACTCAGCCGCCAAAGTTGGTGCAATGCCTGCACTCTCTGCCAGCTGCATGGCTGCACGATCAAAGTTACCACCTGACAGGATAGCTGCTGTCACACTGGCTGATGCACTGTCAAAGGAGGATTGGGGCAGTGGTTCAATGGCTGCGTTCCAGTTTTCATCATCTACAGGGTTGAACACACCAGCACCGGGGTCACCAGCAACAGGGGGCACCCCTTGAGATTGACCCTGTGTGGCAGCTTTTGGCGCTGCTGCTAACTGCTGCTGCTGGGTGGGTGCGTTCTGGTATTCACCGTTACCCATTGGAACAATCAGTCCATCCTTGAGGGCTTGACGGATGTGTGTTCTGGAGCCGGGGACACCGGGGATCAGTTCAACAGTGTCACCACCATTGACACGGAGAAGCGTACCCATCACGTTATTTGCTTGTTGGTCGAAGAAGGTGTTGTGCTTGGTGACACCAGTCTGAACCAGTTCACTTGGGCTACCGGGGACTCCAATGGCGAATTTGGTGACACCAGCGGCCACATGGTTGGCCTCAAAGGGGGCAGCTTGAAGAAACTTAGCTGAGGCTGGTTGTTCACCCATGGTGACCCGTGTCATTCCACCGTTCTGTGTGGTGTTCATGTTGGATGCATTGATATTGTTGGTTGACATTTGATTGGTTGCTTTCTGAATTGATTGTTAAAAGTAGCGGGGGGGTATGGGTTACTCAGGCTTGACTGCTGCTGTTCTGTATGCGTCCGGCCAACACACCTTGAAGGCTTGCTGATATCCAGAGATAGTGTGCACGATGAAGATCATGCACACCATGGCGAGCGAAGTTCGCCCCACCGAGCCCGTCAAACGACGGTTCTACAGCACAGAGCTCAAGCT
>CAJASG010000737.1 GCA_903944555.1 uncultured beta proteobacterium | reverse complement strand
CCCCGAGGGCGCCGACAAACTGCGCACCGTGCGCCAGAATTTGTATGCGCTTCGCCCCGAATTTTGCTCCGTCACGTTTGGTGCCGGTGGCTCCACGCAAGAAGGCACCTTCAACGCCGTGCGTGAAATTCTGGCCGAAGGGGTGAGTGCCGCGTCGCATTTTTCGTGTGTCGGCGCTACCAAGGCCACGGTGCGCGAGCAGTTGGCATTGCTCAAAGCCATGGGCGTCAAGCGCCTGGTCGCCTTGCGCGGCGACTTGCCCAGCGGCTACGGAGCCGGCGGTGAATTCCATTACGCCAGTGACCTGGTCGCCTTCATCCGGGCCGAGACCGGCGATGATTTTTTCATCGAGGTCGCCGCCTACCCGGAGATCCATCCGCAGGCCAAGTCGCCCGCCAGTGACCTGCAGGCTTTTGCGACCAAGGTCCGTGCTGGCGCTAATTCCGCCATCACCCAGTATTTCTACAACGCGGATGCTTACTTCCGCTTTGTCGAAGAGGTGGACTCTTTGGGGTTGGACGTTCCCGTGGTGCCGGGCATCATGCCCATTACCAGTTCCACCCAGTTGATGCGTTTCAGCGATGCCAGTGGCGCCGAAATCCCGCGTTGGATTCGCTTGCGGTTGCTGAGCTATGGCGACGATGTGACGTCCATCAAATCGTTTGGACTCGATGTAGTGACTGACCTGTGCGAACAACTGCGCGCCGGTGGCGCGCCAGCGCTGCACTTCTACACCATGAACCAGAGTGTCGCCACTCTGGCCTTGTGTGAACGCCTGGGTTGCTTGGCGCCTTAATCGATTTTTCGGGGTGGGTTAAATGTCCATGGCCGGACGGTGCTCGTCCGGGCCCACGAACTTCCATTTGCCGACAAAGCAGGCGGAGAGCCAGGCGATTGAGCCTATGAGTCCAATCATCATCCAGGCGCTGAACCAGTCGCCGTCAAACGCGCCAAACATGCTGGCGCGCAAGGACTTGACCACCCAGGTAAACGGCAGCCATGGGCTGACGGCTTGGTAAATGCCGCCCGCCAACTCCACAGGCAACACGCCACCCGCAGAAGACAGTTGCAGCACCATCAGCAGCAGTGCAGCGGCCTTGCCGGCGTCGCCAAAGGCGCGCGTGAGTGCGACGATGATGGTTAGAAACGTCAGTGCGCTGAGAATCAGCGTCAGCGTGTAAGGCAACAACGTGGAGATGTGCAGGTTCAGCAGGAACAATGACATGAGCATGATGGCCATGGACTGCGCAATCACAATGGCGCCCAAAATCCCCAGCTTGCCCATGAGTCTTGCGGGGGGTGAAACGGACTCCGCGGCCAGTGGCAGGCGACGCAAATGAAACAGGAAGGCCGACATCACCGCCCCGAGCCAGAGCGATGTGGCGAGGAAGTTGGGTGCAAACCCGGCGCCGTTGTTGGGCACAGGAGCGACGATTTCCAGGGCAGGCTCAATCGAGTCGGCCAAGCCACGCGCACTGCCATCGGGCGCGCTCATATCACTGGGTAGGGATTTGTTGAGCAGCTCCAGTCCGGCGGCTAATTCTTTGGATCCGGCCTTGAGCTGCACCAAGCCGCTTTGCAGATCCTGCGCCCCCGTGGCCAATGCACGGCCACCAGTGGCCAGCTCATCCAGCTTGGCGTCCGCGGGCACTTTGCTTGCTGCGGTGTGTATGCCCGCGCCGAGCGCAGCCACCCCATCGGTCAGCTTGCCAACGCCGGCGCTGAGTTTTTGTGTGCCGTCGGCCAATTGCGCTTGCCCAGTCTGGGCGGTTTGCAAGCCGCTTGCCAATTGGTTCGCGCCAAGTGTGAGTTGCGCGGCACCGTCGGAAACCCGCGCCCCGACCAACAGAACCCCTTTGGTTTCGTCACGCATCTTGGCGCCGCCGTCGGCCAATTTCTGTGCGCCACCGTGCAAATCCTGCAGGCCTTGCGTGAGCACGGTGTGCCCGCTGACCAAGTCAGCTGCACCGGTTTTGAGTGCATTCAGATTCTGGGTGGCTGGATGCTGCTGGTCCATAGCGCGCAGACCGGCCCCCAACTGCTTGACGCCGTCGGTAAGCTGCGACACGCCGTTGCCCAAGCCATCGGCGCCGCTCGCCAATGTCCTGGAGCCCGCTTCAGCTTTGGATAAGCCAGCGTCCAGTTGCCGCGCACCGTCGTTGAGCGCTGCAGCCCCTTTGTGCAGTTGTGCCAGTTTGTCGATCGACCCTGTGGCGGTAGTAAGCACCAGCGACCAGCGCTTTTCATTCAGGTCGATGTTGACCTGGTGGCCCAGTTCAGATGCGAAACGCTTGGCCAGACTGGCGCCGTTGTAGTTGTTGCCCTCGGATACGTACATCACCAGCCTGCCGCCTGCCGCCTCTTGGCCGGGTACCGCGTTGGCGCTGAAGTCTTTGGGGATGATCAGTGCGAAGGCGAGGTGCCCCTGGCGGACCGCTGCCTTGGCTTCCTCTTCCTTGGCATAGTCGACGAAGCCAAAGATACGCTTTGCCTTCACCGCGTTGGCCACGGACAGCCCGATGTTGACGTCTTGACCTCGGTAGTTCAGACCGCCGTCCAGGTTGACAATCGCGGCTTTCAGGTCACTGGTGTGGGAGCTAGGATCGCGTACGCTCGATAGGTAAATCAGCGCATAAAGAGCGGGGATGATGATCACCCCCAGCGCTGATATTTTGAGTTTGGGGAAGCGCTGAAAAAGCGTCATCTCCAACCGGAAAACGGCGAACGCATCGCGAAATACGCGCATGGAGGTCTCCTGTTTAGCCGCCGGATTCCAGTGAGAATGTGGCGTGTTGGTCCTGCTTGAGCAGTGCCACCATCTGTGGCAATGCCAATTGCAGCGCGGCCTTCAGCGTGTGTGGTGGGTTGATGATGAACATGCCGCTGGCCGGGAGACCGGGCCGGATCACTTCGCCCTCGGCTCCTTGTAGCAATTTGCTGGATTTGACGGTGAGCGTCGCGTGCAGCCAGCTTTTGCCCGCCTTGGTGGCCAGCGTTTTCAGCTTCTTCGGCACATCATGGGCTTCCGGACGCGGAATGATGGGGTACCAGACCGCATACGTGCCGGTGGCAAAGCGTTGAAGGGAATCCGCGACCATGGCGGGAACGCGCGCGTAATCGTTCTTGATCTCGTAGCTGGGGTCGCACAACACCAGCGCACGGCGGGCAGGTGGAGGCAGAAATTTCTTGATTCCTTCAAACCCATCCTCTTTCAAAATGGCCACTTGTCGGCCCACTTCCAGCTGAGCGATATTGGCGCTCAGGGTTTTTGAGTCGGTGGGATGAATCTCGAACAGTTTGAGCTTGTCGCGGCCTTGTAGCTGGCGCTGAATAATGAAGGGCGAACCTGGGTAGACCTTCCATTGCCCTTTGGCATTGAAGCTGGCCACCGTGTCCAAGTAGTCCTGCAGGATCGGCGCCAGAGGCTCTTTCAACTGACTGGTGGTCAGTTTGACAAAGCCGTCTGCGGCCTCGGCGCTGGTTTGCGCGTAATCGCCATCCAGCCGGTAGAGGCCAGCGCCGGCATGGGTGTCGAAAACGGTCAGTGCGGTGTCTTTAAGCGCTAAATGCTTCAAGACAGCGATCAAAATCGTGTGTTTGAGTACGTCGGCATGGTTGCCAGCGTGGAAGGCGTGTCGGTAACTGAACATAGGCAGGAATGTTAACCTGCAGAGGCCGTCTTGGGGGAATTTGGAGAAAACTGCGAAGTTTTGTATAATCTTGGGCTTCGCAGCGCATTTGTGGTTCCGCGGCGAAGCAACTCTCAGCATCGTCTCTTGAGGCGTGCGCCGAGTAATCCCCACCTAAGAGATTCCCAGTAGAGGAACGCCGACCGTGGAAAAGAGCCCGACAAACCTTCTTTTCAAAGAGAAAACTCATGACCAAAACTTTCAGCGCCAAATCCGCTGACGTGGTGCACGAGTGGTTTGTGATTGACGCGACCGATAAGGTCCTCGGACGAGTAGCCAGCGAAGTTGCTCTCCGTTT
>CAJASG010000736.1 GCA_903944555.1 uncultured beta proteobacterium | reverse complement strand
CGCCTTCTTGGCATCAAACTCTTCCTGGGTCAAAATGCCTTTGGCCTTCAACTCACCGAGTTTTTCCAGCGTAGCCATCACATCCTCAGCCCTGACCCCGACGGCTTGCGCTGCGGCGGCACTAGGCGCTGCGCCACCCTGCAAGCCCGCAGCCAAGTTTTGCGCCAGCACCTGGCCCAGCGCCACCCCCGCACCCAGCCCCATGGCGTCACCCGCAATGCCACTGCCACCCCCGCCGCCTTCGGCAAATTTGGGAATCGCCTGCGCAGTCTGGTACTGCATGAACTTGCCCATGTCGTTGCCCACCATGCCCATGCCGATTTTCTGATCCAGCACCTTTTGCAACTCTTCGGGCAGCGAGACGCTTTGCACCGTCATGCCATCCAGCTTCAGCCCGATCTTTTCAAACTCGGGCGCCAACTGGCGCGTCAGCGCCTGGGCAAAAGACAGCTGGTTGGCCGCCAGGTCCAAGAACGCAATGCCGCTGCTGGCAATCGCGTTGCTGATGTTTTGCAGCACCAGACCGCGCAGCTGGCCGTCAATGTCGGCCACGGTGTAGCTCTCGCGGGTACCGGAGATCTCGGTGTGGAACAGCTTGGGGTCGGCCACGCGGAAACTGTAATTGCCAAAGGCGCGCAGGCGCACCGCGCCAAAGTCGGCATCGCGAATGGTGATGGGCTGCGGCGTGCCCCATTTTTGGTCCACCTGCTGGCGGGTGCTGAAGAAGTAGACATCGCTCTTGAAGGGCGACTCAAACAGCTTGTCCCAGTTCTTCAAGTAGGTCAGCACCGGCAGCGTCTGCGTGGTGAGGGTGTGGGTGCCAGGGCCAAACACGTCGGCCAGCTTGCCCTCGTTGACAAACACCGCCAGCTGCGATTCGCGCACCACCAGCTGGCCGCCGTTCTGGATTTCCATGTCGGCCATGGGAAAACGCCAAGCCAGGGTGCCATCCGAGTCTTCGGTCCATTGAATGATGTCAATGAACTGCTTCTTGATAAAACTCATAAGTCCCATGTGCAACTCCGGTAGTAGGGGGTACCGAGAATGATACTTGGTGGCTCGCCTGCGTTGGGTTGGCACACCGAATTGCGCGCCATGGCCACGGCGCTGTCCACGGTGGAGTGTGGCGGCACAATATGGATTAATTGTGAAGATTGGGTGCAGTCAAAATGGTGTCCACTGACTGCATGCAAAACAACGCGACTTTAGGAGTTAGACATGAAACAGGACGATGAACCCGCAGTGTGGGTCACGGTCATCAAACTGCTGACCGGCGCGGTAGTGATTATTGGCGGCGTGGGTTTGGCGCTGTGGTGGGCAGCACAGGGCCCGGTGAACTCGCCCGCGCTGGAGCAGGCCAAAGCGGCAGCGCAGATCAGCTCGCCCAGCAAATCGAGCTCCGGCAATTCATGGGGCATCGCAAACGATTCCCCGATCCGGAACAATCGCTAGGTGCCCCCCACTATCACCACCATCACTGCCATGCTGCTGGCCGCCGGGCGCGGCGAGCGCATGCGCCCCCTGACGGACACCTGCCCCAAACCGCTGCTGCAGGTACAAGGCAAGCCCCTGATGCAGTGGCCCATGGAGGCCTTGGCGCGCGGCGGTTTTTCAGATGTCGTAGTCAACACCGCTTGGCTGGGAGAGCACATCGAACAGGCGTTTGGAAGTGTTTTAGTGCCACAACCCGCTCTGGATATGCGCAGCAAGCTATCAATTCAGGAGCATTTTTCACCGATGCAGATACGCTACTCCCATGAAGGGCGCGATTTTGGCGCTGCGCTGGAGACCGCCGGTGGCATTGCGCGCGCGCTGCCCATGTTGGGCGACGCCTTTTGGGTGCTGGCGGGCGATGTATTTGCGCCCGACTTTGCGTTCACCCAAGCCGCGGTGGACCGCTTCATCGCCAGCGACATGCTGGCGCACCTGTGGCTGGTGCCCAACCCCGAGCACAACCCCAAGGGCGATTTCGGCCTGTCGGCGCCGACCGACCCAATCGATGGCGTGGCTTTGGCACTGAACCTGCCGCAAGACGACCCACAGCCCCGCTTCACCTACTCCACCATTGGCCTGTACCGCAAGGCACTGTTCGAGCCGCCGTGGTGCGACATCGCCCCTGGCAATCCGCAGGGCACCAAAGCCGCACTGGCACCGCTGTTGCGCGCGGCCATGGGCCAAGCACGGGTAAGCGCCCAGCTTTACACTGGCCGCTGGACCGATGTCGGCACCCCGCAACGGCTGGCGCAACTCAACGACCAGCCCGCTACCGCAAGCTAAAACCGCCGCACATGGCGCAAGGTAACCCTGTATGAACCACACCTCTCTTTACCAACAGCGGCGCGCCGCGCTGGCGGCACAGCTGGGCCCAAATGGCGTGGCCATCGTGCCTACCGCACCGGAGCAACAGCGCAACCGCGATGCGGATTTTTTGTTCCGCCACGACAGCTACTTTTATTACCTGAGCGGCTTCACCGAGCCGCAGGCCTGGCTGGTCATTACCGGCGACGGTAAAGCCACCCTGTTTTGCCAACCCAAAGACCTGGAACGCGAGATTTGGGACGGCTTTCGGCTCGGGCCCGACGCGGCCCCCACCGCCCTGGGTGTGGATGCGGCGTTCTCGGTCGCCGAGCTGGACACACGCCTGCCCCAAATGCTGGAAAACCGCGACGTGGTGTGGTACCCCTTTGCAACCCACAAAGGTCTCGAATCGCGGGTGGCGGCTTGGCTGGAGCCAGTGCGGGGACGCGTGCGATACGGCGCACTGTGCCCAGAGCAGCAACGCGACCTGTGCGGGCCGCTGGATGAGATGCGGCTGATAAAAGACACCTTTGAGCAAACCACCATGCGCCGCGCCGCGCAGATCAGCGCAGGCGCCCATATCCGTG
>CAJASG010000735.1 GCA_903944555.1 uncultured beta proteobacterium | reverse complement strand
TGCCGAGGGTGTGGAGACGCTGGCACACGGCAGCATGCTGCTGCAACTGGGCTGTGAACAGGCGCAAGGCTATGGCATTGCACGTCCAATGCCGGCTACAGCCATGCCCAACTGGGTGCGCAACTGGAAACCCCCCGTCCATTGGGAAACGCAAGCCCTGATGAGTCGCGACGACTTGCCCCTGCTTTTTGCAAGCGTGGAGCACCGGGCTTGGCTCAAGACGCTGCAAGAATTTTGCGCGGGAGAGCGGGAAGCGCCTCCCGAGCTGGACCATTTTGAATGCCATTTCGGCAAGTGGCTGGACTCGGCGGGCAAGGCCCGCTATGGCGCACACCCGCACTTCGCCCAAGTTGATGCACTGCACCAGCAAGTGCACAGCCTGGCCGAGGAGTTGCTACAACTCAAGGCCCTTGGACAGCACAGCCAAGCCCATGCAAAGAACGATCAACTGAGTGCTGTGGGAGATGCCTTGCTAAGCCACATCAAGGGGCTGGAGCGCGATGGCGGCAAGCCGATGAACCGCTAAAAAGCGCTGGTCGACTATTGCTGTTTATCCTTGTCAGCAGGGGTCTCCAGTGGCTCTACCGCAGCGCCGTCCCACGTGAGCCAGTCTTCACCAAACAGCTCGACCGGGTGCGCCGTCCGGTCCGAACCGTTGCCGCAGCTCATCGAATCTGTCGGGCAATACTTATCGCAGCCCCAGCAAACGCGCTCGGGGTGGGCCGGGTTGACCGGAAACTTCTTGGCGGTCGCCATCTATGCCCCGCCACCGCTCTTGCGGTCCAACTCGCGCAGGTGGCGCAGTTTCTCGGCAATCTTGATCTCCAGCCCGCGCTCGACCGGGCGGTAAAAACCGGGTGAGGTCATGCCGTCAGGCAGGTAGCGCTCGCCTGCGGCAAAGCCACCCTCCTCGTCGTGCGCGTAGCGGTAGCCTTTGCCGTAGTCCAGCTCTTTCATCAACTTGGTCGGCGCATTGCGCAGGTGCATGGGCACCGGGCGGGTGCCATCTTTCTTGATAAAGGCTTTGACCTCATTAAAGGCCTTGTAAACCGCGTTGGACTTGGGCGCCACCGCCAGGTAAACCACGCATTCGGCCAGCGCCAACTCACCCTCGGGGGTGCCCAGGCGCTCATAGACCTCGGCAGCATCCAGCGCCAGGCGCAAGGCACGTGGGTCGGCCAGGCCAATGTCCTCGCTGGCCATGCGGACCAGACGGCGCGCCATGTAGCGCGGGTCGGCGCCACCATCGAGCATGCGCATCAGCCAATACAAAGCGGCATCGGGGTCACTCCCGCGCACGCTTTTGTGCAGGGCTGAAATGGTGTCGTAAAACTGATCGCCCCCTTTGTCGTAGCGGCGCATGCGCTCGCCCAACACTTTGAGCAGCCACACATCGGTGATTTCGGTGACTTTTTCTTGGGCCGAAGCCACCGTCAGGGTCTCCAGCGTGTTGAGCAGGCGCCGGGCATCGCCATCAGCGTAAGCGACCAGGCGATCAACTGCTATGCTTTCGATAGCTGGCTGCGCAGGTTCCATAAGGGCTCTGGCTATTATTTGCTTAAGATTTTGCTCATCCAGCGGTTGCAGCACATACACGGCCGCACGCGACAAGAGCGCCGAGTTCACTTCAAAGGAAGGATTCTCGGTGGTGGCCCCGATGAAGGTAAACAGGCCACTCTCCACATGTGCCAAAAAGGCGTCTTGCTGGCTTTTGTTGAAGCGGTGCACCTCATCGACAAACACAATGGTGCGGCGCTGTTCCAGCGAATCGCGTGCAGCAATCGCCAGGTCCACCGCCTCACGAATGTCTTTAACCCCCCCCAGCACCGCGCTGATGGTGATGAACTGGGCATCAAAGGCGCTGGCCATGAGGCGCGCAATGGTGGTCTTGCCGGTGCCCGGTGGCCCCCACAGAATGCAGCTGTGCGGTTGGCCCGACTCAAACGCCAGGCGCAGCGCCATGCCTTCGCCCAGCAGGTGCTGCTGGCCAATCACCTCACCCAAGGTGCGGGGGCGCAAGCGCTCGGCCAAGGGCTGATGGGATAGGGGGGAGGACTTGGACACCACTGGCAGGCAAGGAGAAAGGGCTACAGGAACGCGCGGTGGTGGCGCTACTGCCGGATCACGTCCGCACCGGCGGGCGGCTTGAACTGGAAGCTGCCAGCGTCCAAGGGCGCATTGGCCTGGAAGGCGCTGAAAGTCATGGTCGACCGCTGGCCAAAGCTGTCCAAAATCTCCAGCACCGCAAACGCCCCACTTTTGAAGCCAACCCGCACGCTTTGCAAAGAGCTGTCTTTGGCCTTGGGCGTGGCCTCGACCCACTGCATTGCATCCTTGTCCGGTGCATCTGCCAGGGTGAAGTCGGCTTGCAGGGCCTTCAAATCGGGGGCGGATGCGATCAGCGCAGCGGGCGTGGAGCCCATCACCTTGGATTGCTGGCGGGCCGTGACCTGGTTCAGGTCCACATCCAGCAGCCACAGGGTTTGACCATCGGCCACGATGCTTTGCTCGAACGGCTTCTTGTAGACAAACTTGAACCGGTTGGGCCGCGAGAATTCAAACGTGCCACTGGAGCTTTTGGTGCGCGCCGCCTGCCCGTCTTTGGCGGGCGCGGTGACGGCCTGGGTGAACTCGGCACGGCCGGACTTCACCGTCTTGACGAAGTTTTCCAGGTCATTTAGGCCTGTAGCCCCCGTAGATACTGCGCAAGCAGCTCCTAAAATAATAGCAAAAAACCTGTATTTCATGAAACCTATTTGCAGTGAAGCGCGCACTATTCGGCGCGGTTGGGGACCAAAATCTCGCGCTGGCCGCTGCCACTCATGGCGCTAACCAGACCCGCGTTTTCCATTTCCTCGACCAGCCTTGCCGCACGGTTGTAGCCAATCTTCAGGTGGCGCTGCACCAGCGAGATGCTGGCTTTGCGGTTTTTCAAGACCACCTCGACCGCTTGGTCGTACATCGGGTCTTTCTCCCCGCCACCACCCTTCTCGCCATCCGCGCCGTCTTCACCGTCGACCGTGCCACCTTCGAGCACGCCGTCCACATAGTCGGGCTCACCTTGAGTCTTCAAGTAACTCACAACGCGGTGGACCTCTTCGTCGCTGACAAAGGCACCGTGTACCCGGGTCGGCATGCCACTACCGGGCATATAGAGCATGTCGCCCAGGCCCAGCAGGGCTTCGGCCCCCATTTGGTCCAAAATGGTGCGGCTGTCGATCTTGCTGCTGACCTTGAAGGAAATGCGGGTCGGGATGTTGGCCTTGATCAGGCCGGTGATCACGTCCACGCTGGGGCGCTGGGTCGCCAAAATCAAATGGATACCGGCGGCACGGGCTTTTTGGGCCAGTCGGGCAATCAACTCTTCAATCTTCTTGCCGACCACCATCATCAAATCGGCCAGCTCGTCGATCACCACCACAATGTGCGGCAGGCGCTGCAGCGGCTCCGGCGCTTCGGGGGTCAAGCTGAACGGGTTGTAGATGAACTCTTCACGCGCCGTGGCTTCGTCGATCTTGGCGTTGTAGCCAGCCAGGTTGCGCACGCCCAGCTTGCTCAGTAGCTTGTAGCGGCGCTCCATCTCAGCTACACACCAGGTCAGCCCATGCGCCGCTTGGCGCATGTCGGTCACCACCGGGGCCAGCAAATGGGGAATGCCTTCGTAAACCGACATTTCCAACATCTTGGGGTCAATCATCAGCAGACGCACATCGCGCGCTTCGGCCTTGTAGAGCAGGCTCAAAATCATGGCGTTGATGCCGACCGACTTACCCGAACCGGTGGTACCGGCCACCAGTACGTGTGGCATTTTTGCCAGATCGACCACCACCGGGTTGCCAATGATGTCCTTGCCAAGCCCCATGGTCAGCAAGGACTTGGCCTCGTGGTAGACCTGCGAGCCCAAAATTTCGGACAGCGCAATCGATTGCCGTTTGGCGTTGGGCAGCTCCAGCGCCATGTGGTTTTTGCCGGGAATGGTTTCCACCACGCGGATCGACACCAGACTGAGGGAGCGGGCCAGGTCTTTCGCCAAACCAACGATCTGGGAACCCTTGACGCCCACTGCCGGCTCAATTTCGTAGCGGGTAATCACCGGGCCGGGCGACGCCAGCACTACCCGCACCTCCACGCCAAAGTCCTTGAGCTTTTTCTCGATCATGCGGCTGGTCATCTCCAGCGTCTCTGCGGCCACCGTTTCCTGGCGCAAGAGTGCGCCGTCCAGCAGCGCCACTTGCGGCAGCTTGTTGTCCGGCATCTCGGAAAACAGGGGTTTTTGGCGCTCCTTGGCGACACGGGCGCTCGGTGGCGGATCGACCCGCACCGGCTCAATCACCACTGGTTTCGGGTGGTGGGCTTGAATCTCTTCGTATTCATCAATGAGGATTTCTTCCCGTTCACGGGCCGCCTGTTGGCCCAGCTCCAGATCCTGTGCCAACTCGCGCTTTTCACGGCGAGACTCGATAAAGGTGTCCAGCCAACAACCAATTCTTTCGGCCACCTGCACCCAGGAAAACTGGAACACCAGACTCGCGCCCACGACGCCCAGCACAATCGCTACCAGGCCAGAACCCGAAAAACCCAACCACTGCACGCTCCAGGAGCCCACCAGATGGCCCAGCACGCCACCACTGTGGTCCGGCAAACGCGGCTCCAGGCTGTACAGGCGAGACCATTCCAGCAAGGTGCTGGCATACAACAACAGGGCCAAACCCAGCCAAAAGGCGAATCGGCTTCTTAAGCGGTGCCCGTCCGCGGGGCGGATAGACGCCTGCTCTTCGTTGCGCAGGCGATCGGCCAGCACCGACAGCCACAGGCGCACCGCCGCCGCCACACACCACCAGATCGAAAACCCGGCCACAAAATAGCTGACATCCGCGATCCACGCGCCCAGACGGCCAACCCGGTTCAGCACCGGCATGCCCGCTCCAGAGGTCGACCAAGCCACGTCTTGCTGCGAGTAGCTCAGCAACGCGATCAACCACAAAGCCAACAGCAGAAACCCCGCGACCAGTGCCATTTCGCTAGCAAAGCGGCCCATGCCCGTAGACGATTTTTCAGGCGCAGAGGAGGAGGAATTGAGGGTATTGAGCGAATAAGTCATGTAGAAAACCAGTCGGTCGCTAGCTTAACGCACCTGCCAACCCGAAACCGGCTCAACGGGCGGCCGCTCGGCGCTCAAAAATGCGCAGGGTACCGCTGTCCAGGGTTTCGATGAATCCTTGCTCTTCGAAGTCTTTCATGACGCGGCTCACCATTTCACGCGACGCACCCACCGACTTGGCAATGTCAGAGCGCGATATCTTCTCGCGGGTCAGAAGCTCCCTGCGCTCGCCCGGCACCGCCGACTCCAGCAGCAAGTTGGCCACCCGGCCATACACCCCCATCAGCGCCAGCGATCCGATTTTTCGGGTGGACTGACGCAAACGCTGCACCAAACCCCGCATGACGGCATCGGAAATGGACGCGTTTTCCGCCATGCAGCGTGAAAACACCGCGCGCTCCAGCACCAGCATGTCACTCTGTGACTCCGTGACCACCGTTGCACTGTGCGGCTCGTCGTCGATGATGCTCATCTCGCCAATGCAGTCGCCAGTTCGCAGGGTCGCCAAAATTACCTCCCGCCCTTGACTGTCCGTCATCAGCACACGGGCGCGGCCCGTCAGCATCACATACAGCGCGAGGCTGTTCTTGCCCTGTTCCACCACCGTCTCGCCCCGCTTGAAACGGCGCTTTTCGACCGCCCCAGCCAATGGCGCCGCCTGCTCGGTGGTCAGCATCGCGAAAAGGGGGACTCGGCGTATTAAATCCAGGTTACTCAGCTTGACATGAAATGATTCCCCGAGAAAAAGAACAAGGCTTCTTACAATCTAGCTCTTGGATGGCCAGGCCTTTCAACGGTACGCAACTTCAATCAGTATTGAAATCGCCCACGTTGCCCAGAAATGTACACGGCCTTATCTCCCTTATTCGTAACAGAAGGTTTCCCATGTCCGCTCCCAAACACGCCAAAGTCTTGATTCTTGGCTCCGGCCCCGCAGGTTATACCGCCGCCGTTTACGCCGCGCGTGCCAACCTCAACCCGGTGCTGGTGACCGGCATGGCCCAAGGTGGCCAGCTCATGACCACCACAGAAGTGGACAACTGGCCGGCCGATGTCAATGGCGTGCAGGGCCCCGAGCTGATGCAGCGTTTTCTGGACCATGCCGAACGCTTCAAGACCGAAATCATTTTTGACCACATCAACGCGGTCGATTTGAGCAAACGCCCCTTTACCCTGAAGGGCGACACCGAAAGCTACACCTGCGACTCGCTGATTCTGGCCACCGGTGCATCGGCCAAATACCTGGGGCTGCCCTCAGAGACCGCGTTCATGGGCCGCGGCGTGTCGGGCTGTGCCACCTGCGACGGATTTTTCTACCGCAACGAGATTTGCTGCGTGGTCGGCGGCGGCAATACTGCCGTTGAAGAAGCGCTTTACCTGTCCAATATTGCGGCCACGGTGTACCTGGTGCACCGCCGCGACAAGTTCAAGGCTGAGCCCATCCTGGTCGACAAGTTGATGGAGAAAGTGGCCGCCGGAAAAATTATTCTGAAAACCTTCGTCACGCTGGACGAAGTGTTGGGCGACTCCACAGGCGTGACCGGCATCCGCATCAAGAGCACCGTGGACGGCACGACGGAGGACATCACCCTCAAAGGCTGCTTCATTGCCATTGGCCACGCGCCCAACAGCGAAATTTTCCAGGGTCAGCTGGAGATGAATGGCGGCTACATCGTCACCCAAGGTGGCCTCAGGGGCTTTGCCACCATGACCAGTGTGCCCGGCGTCTTTGCCGCAGGCGACGTAGCCGATCACGTGTACCGCCAGGCAATCACCAGCGCGGGCACCGGCTGTATGGCCGCACTGGACGCCCAGCGCTTCCTGGAACAGGAATAAACCAGAAACCGGCTATAATCACAGGCTTTGCTGGAATCAGCCCGTGAGGGCCAGAGTGCAGCAACATCTGCCAAGTCACCCTTGGCAGGGGGTTATGTAACGTAACCTTGGGTTACCGCCACCCTTTTATTGGCGAGGTTAGGCTAAAGCGAGATTGGTTCCGTCTGTGCAAGCAGACTGATTTGATCGCCAGTAATAGCCGTAAAGATGTATCGGAGTGTCCTGATGGCACGCGTATGTGAAGTAACGGGTAAAGGCCCGATGGTCGGAAACAATGTTTCCCACGCCAACAACAAAACCAAGCGCCGGTTCCTGCCGAACCTGCAATATCGCCGTTTCTGGGTCGAGACTGAAAACCGTTGGGTTCGCCTGCGGATTTCGAACGCAGGTTTGCGTTTGATCGACAAAAAAGGTATTGATGTTGTGCT
>CAJASG010000734.1 GCA_903944555.1 uncultured beta proteobacterium | reverse complement strand
CTTGCCCGAGCCGGTGGGGCCGGTCACCAGAATGATGCCGTGGGGCTGGGCCACCAGTTGTTCAAATCGCTGTAGCACCGCGCCTTGCATGCCCACCGCTTCCAGACTCAACTGGTCCTGGCTCTTGTCCAGCAGGCGCAGCACGGCGCGCTCACCATGGGCGCTGGGCAGGGTGCTGACGCGTACATCCACGGCGCGGGTGCCAATGCGTAACGAGATGCGGCCGTCCTGCGGCAGCCGCTTTTCCGAGATGTCCAGATCGGCCATGATCTTCAGGCGCGAGATCAGCGCCGCATGCAGCGCCCGGTGTGCCTGTACCACTTCGCGCAAGGAGCCATCGACCCGAAAGCGCACGCTGGAGTGCCGCTCATAGGGTTCGATGTGGATGTCGCTGGCGCCATCACGGGCGGCCTGCGTCAGCAAGGCGTTGAGCATGCGGATGATGGGCGCGTCGTCTGCCGTCTCCAGCAGATCTTCCACGGCGGGCAACTCTTGCAGCATGCGGGAGAGGTCGGCGTCGCCCTGCACTTCGCTCATTACCGTGGCAGCGCTGGACTCGCCCTGCGCATAGGCGGTGCTGATGCGTTGGGCCAGTTGGGGGGCGTCCAGGGTTTGCACGGTCTGTGGGTCGAACTTGCGCATCACTTCACTCAACGCCGAGGGCGGTGTTGCGGTGTGGACCCACAGCGTGAGCGCGCCCGCCTGGTCCTCCAGCAGCAGCTGCTGGGTGCGGGCAAAAGCGTAGGGCAGGGGGTAGCTTGTGGCGGCCATCAGGGCTTGGCGGTTTCGGTCGGACTGGTCGGTGCCGGTACTGGTGCGGGCAGCGCGCGTTGCAGCTGCAGCATCACCGGTGCGTCGTTAATGGGCACCAAGCTGCTCGGCTCGGGTTGCGCATCGATTTGTTTGGTGCGCATCTGTTCGTACCGGTCGTTGGACAAACGGTCGGTGGCGCTCGCATCACGCACCACCACCGGGCGCAGGAACACCATCAGGTTGGTCTTCTTGCGTTTGCGTGCCTCGCTCTTGAACAGTGCGCCGAAGAAAGGCAGGTCGCCCAGTCCGGGGACCTTTTCCTGGGTGCCGGTGAAGTCGTCTTGCAGCAGCCCGCCCAGGACCACCACCGAGCCGTCATCCACCAGCACATTGGTCTCGATGGTGCGCTTGTTGGTGGTGGGGCCATTGGCATCGGTGCTGGCCACGCTGGACACCTCCTGAAAAATGGCCATCTTGACGGTGCCGTTCTCGCTGATTTGTGGTTTGACCTTGAGCGTCAAGCCCACGTCCTTGCGCTCGATGGTCTGGAACGGGTTGACCGTGCCATTGGCCGCACCCGCGTTGGTGAACTGGCCCGTCACGAAGGGCACATTCTGTCCAATCGTGATTTTGGCCTCTTCGTTGTCCAAGGTCAGCAAATTGGGTGTGGACAGCACATTGCCGCTGCCGCTGGTCTCCAGAAAGCGCGCCAAGGCGCCCAGCACGTACACCCCATTGGTTTGGGTGGCGGTGCCAATATTCAGGCCGCCCGCCGGTGCCAGGGTGCCGGCCGCGCCCTGGGTTGCCAGATTCAGGATGTTTTTGCCGCCCGAGCCAAAATTGGTGCCCAGCAGCCCAATGACACCGTCCCCCGCCTTGCCCAAGGCCCCTTGCCACTGGATGCCGAATTCGGCCGCCTTCTCGGCGCTGACCTCGGCAATCAGGCTTTCGACAAACACCTGTGCGCGCCGGGCATCGAGCTTGTCGATCACGGCACG
>CAJASG010000733.1 GCA_903944555.1 uncultured beta proteobacterium | reverse complement strand
GGTAAACAGGCTCCATTTGTCTGGACCTTTGAGTGCGACATCTTTCATGCCGGCATGTTTGCCGCCTTTTGTCAGGGCTTTGGCACGAACTTCAAGCTCTTCGAACTGTCGCAAGACCCGCACACCTTTGGCGAAAAACTGGAATGCCTGCCGCTGATGCTGGAGCGTGAAGACGCGTTTTATTTAATGCCCGACCCCAACATGGCCTTGCACGCGGGCGACCGCATCCTGTTTGTCGGCAGCACCGACGCCAAGCGGCTGCAACAGCGTTTTTTGGACGATGCAAGCACACTGGAATTTGTGCGCCATGGTGTGGAGCAGCCACGCACTTGGCTATTCCGAAAGCTCAAGGCGCGGCATGCGGGGCGGGTCAAGTCAAAGGCCTAGTGTCTGACGGCCTGCCTCCAAAAGAGGTACTGCAGCGAAACTACTGATCATGGGTTACGCAGCAGTCTGGGCTGGCTGGGTCGCCATCTGGTCAATCTGGGCTTCCGCTTGCAGCCAGTCTTCCACCGAGTGGCCGTCCTCACAACTTCGTGCCTCGTAAAGCGAATAGGCTACCTGGCGAATCAATTCTTCACGCCCGCCACCAAACACAAGGTTTTGGGATGTACTTTCGCCATTGCCTTTCGAAGCTGCGCGTGCGGGCTTTTTCTTTGGGATAGCTTCATGCTTTGGCGCGGGGTCGTGTGCTGGTGCTTCATCTGGTGCCTCGTTTGTAGTTCAATATTAATTGCGGTTTGTTTCTCGTGTTGCAGTCATCGCTGCACTCGGAGCGAGATTAGTAGTTGCTCCGTCGCACGCTTTGATTTCTCGCAATTGGCGCGCATGTGGGTTGAAACAGCGGCCCATCGTCAAAACATGGGTTCACTACCTTCGGCACTTGGCATGCCTGCGCTAGTCGCTTTTTTGGGTGCCGTGGCAATCATGCAGTCGGTGGTCAGAATCAAGCTGGCAATGGACGCTGCGTTTTGCAGGGCCAGTCGCGTGACCTTGGCCGGGTCAATCACCCCCATTTGCAGCAGGTCGCCGTAGGTGCGGCTGGCAGCGTTGTAGCCGTAGGCTGGATCGGTCGATTCATCCACCTTGTTCAGAATGACTGACGGCTCGTCGCCGCCATTACTCACAATACGGCGCAGCGGCTCTTCCAAGGCGCGCGACACCAGATGGATGCCGGAGGTCTCGTCTAGATTGCTGCCCGCCATGTCCTTCAGCACGTGGCGCGCGCGCAGCAGCGCTACACCACCGCCCGGCACGATGCCTTCTTCTATGGCCGCCCGCGTGGCGTGCAAAGCGTCTTCCACACGAAGCTTGCGCTCCTTCAATTCGGTTTCTGTGGCCGCGCCTACCTTGATCAGTGCCACGCCACCCGACAATTTGGCTGCACGCTCGTCAAGTTTTTCGCGGTCATAGTCGCTGCTGGCGAGTTCGCGCTCCTTGCGGATGGATGCAATGCGGTCCTTGATGGTGCCTGGCTTGCCTGCGCCGCCAATCAGTGTGGTGGTGTCCTTGGTGACTTCGATGCGGGCGGCGCGACCCAGGTCAGATAGATTGACCTTGCTCAGGGTCAGCCCCACCTCATCGCTGACGACACATCCGCCGGTGAGGACCGCCAAGTCTTGCACCATGGCTTTGCGCCGGTCGCCAAAGCCAGGAGCCTTCACCGCGCAGGTTTTCAGGGTGCCGCGCATGGTGTTGATGACCAGCGCGGCCAGGGAGTCACTGTCGACGTCCTCAGCAATCACCAGCAGCGGCCGACCGGCTTTCACAATCTCTTCCAATAGGGGCAACAAGTCCTTCAGTGAGGTCAACCGGCCTTCACACAACAGGATCGACACATCTTCCAGCACTGCGCTTTGCCGCTCGGCATTGTTGATGAAGTAGGGCGACAGGAAACCGTGGTCAAACTGCATGCCTTCCACCACCTCCAGCACGCTGACCAGGCCTGAGCCGTCTTCGATAGAGATGGCGCCTTCGCGCCCCACTTTGTTGATGGCGTCGGCCAGCAGTTCACCGATGGAGCGGTCGTTGTTGGCGGAAATCGCCGCCACATGGGCAATCTCTTGGGAGGTGCTGCAAGGCTTGGCCATGCGTTTGAGTTCTGCCACCACCGCCGCAATGGCCAACTCGATGCCGCGCTTGAGGTCCATGGGGTTCATGCCGCCCGCCAAGTAGCGCAGCCCCTCCTGGATCATGCTGTGGCCAAGTACCGTGGCCGTGGTTGTGCCGTCACCCGCCATCTCGCTGGTGCGGGCGGCCACTTCGCGCAGCAATTGAGCACCCATGTTCTCGAAGCGGTCCTCCAACTCGATCGACTTGGCGACCAGCACGCCCGAGTTGACAATTTGAGGTGGCCCGAAGTCGCGCTCCAATATGACGGTGCGCCCACGCGGCCCCAAAGTCACCTTCACGGCCTGCGCAAGGGTGTCCACGCCTTTGCGGATCTTGTCGCGGGCGGCGTCATGGAAAACGAGTTCTTTGGTGGGCATTGCCAGATCCTTTATGGACTGGAAATTATCAAATGCCCGGTGCCGCCACCCCCGTGAGATTTCGCAATTGCGGTGCAGGTCAGCTGGCGTGCGCAGCCGTCGGATCTGGCTTTCCAGGGGCTAGCTTGAGTCGATAGAAAAACCATGGCATCAGCAGTGATACAAACACGCCACTCACCATGCCTTTGAGCAGTGCCCAGAGGTGGGGCTGAAGGATCAGGTGCGAGCCGGTCAGCTTGAGCAGCTTTTGCTCGCCCAGAAAACACGCGGCGCCCAGCAGACCCACGGCCACCCGGCGCCACAACACGGTGGGGGCGGTGAATCCAATATGGCGCTTTTCAAACTGCAAGCTCCAGGTGGCGGCGGCCAGCCAGCCCGCCAGCGTGGGGATGTATTCGGGCGCGGTGCCCGGCCAGGTGAACAACGCCAAGCTGGTCACCAGGGCGATCAGTGCCACGTTCCAGCCGACGCTGCTTTGCCAGCGCCACTGCCGATGGCGCACCTGCTCAAACACCAGCAGGCTGAGGCCCCCCAGAATGGCGCCGCCCAGCACGTCTTCCAAATCGTGCACACCCAAATACATGCGGCTGGCCATGACACCCAGCGCGATGGCCCCGCACAGCAGCCACACCCCAGTGCGGCGTACCTCCCAGGCCAGCCACATCCACAGTACCACCGCCAACTGCGCGTGGCCGCTGGGCAAGCCGTAGCTGGCATGCACCAGATCGTCCAGCCGCAACTCCATGGCCGGGCGCGGGTCCTGGAACACGTCTTTCAGGTAGGCGTTGAGCAGGGCGTTGCTGGCCACCAAAATCAGCAGGCGGTAGAAAACGGTTTTGCTCCAGCTCCAGTAACCAATGGCCATGAAGAACATGATGAAGGTGGCGTAGCCCAGCCACGACAGGCCGAACGCCAACTGGGTCAACGCGGGCGTGCGCAGGGGCAGCACCCACTGCAGATCGTGCAAAATATCCAAAGTGTTTGCTCCTGAATTTATAGCTGCCTGCGCAATACCCACGGGGGCTAGAG
>CAJASG010000732.1 GCA_903944555.1 uncultured beta proteobacterium | reverse complement strand
TTGTCAAACAGTCGCAGCAACTCATCGGTTTGTTGCGGGCCTATTCGCCCCAGCAACTCGCGGAGCTGATGACCCTCAGCGACAAGCTTTCCGGACTGAACGTGGCGCGCTATGCGGCCTGGTCCCCCAAAGCCACCGTCAAAAACGCCCGCCAAGCGGCCTTGGCCTTCAATGGGGATGTGTATGGCGGCCTGGACGCGTGGACCCTGAGTGCCGACGACCTGGCCTGGGCGCAAGACCATGTGTGCATTTTGAGCGGCTTGTACGGCGTGCTGCGCCCGCTGGACCTGATGCAGCCCTACCGGCTGGAGATGGGCACCCGCCTTGCCAACCCGAACGGCAAAGACCTGTACCAGTTTTGGGGTGCGCAAATTTCCGACTACCTCAACACCCGTTTGCAGCGTGACATCAGCCCGGTGGTCGTCAACCTGGCGTCGCAGGAGTATTTCAAGGCGGTGGACACCAAGTCTTTGAAGGCGCGGGTGGTGGAGTGCGTGTTTCAGGAGCAAAAAGGCGGGGAATACAAAATCATCAGCTTCATGGCCAAGCGGGCGCGGGGCTTGATGGCGCGCTATGCTGCCACGCACCAGTTGGTCACGCCCGAGCAGTTACGGGCGTTTGACTTGGATGGCTATGCCTGGGTTGCTGCACAATCCGCCCCTGAGCGGCTGGTGTTTCGGCGCGCAGCGGATTGACCTGGTTGGTCGTAAATTTTTAGTCAAATGGGGCTGTAGCCCCCGTATATATTGCGCAGGCAGCTATGAAAATAAGAGCAAACGGTATTGATGTTGAAATCGAGGATTCGGCTGCAATCAACCCCCAAGACCCAGACTTGCAGTCGCGCCCAGCGGTGTTGCTCATCATGGGCCTGGGGATGCAGCTCATTGCCTGGCCCCCTGAGCTGGTGCAGGAGCTGGTGGATGCGGGATACCGCGTGATCCGGTTTGACAACCGCGACATCGGCCTGAGCAGCCATTTCGACTTTATGGGCAAGCCCAACCTGGTGTGGGCCAGCATCAAGCACAAGTTGGGGCTGACACCGCGCCCGATGTACACGCTGAGTGACATGGCCGCCGATACCCTGGGCGTATTGGATGCGCTGGAGATCAAAAAAGCCCACGTCATCGGGGTGAGCATGGGCGGCATGATCGCCCAGCGCGTGGCCATTGCGGCGCCAAGCCGGGTGTTGAGCCTGACCAGCATCATGAGCACCAGCGGTGCGCGCGGTTTGCCGCAGCCAGACCGCAAAGTGCTGAAAATCTTGCTCAGCCGCCCCAGTGGTACCAGCACCGAGGCGGTGGTTGAGCACACCATTGGCTTGTTCAAAGCGATTGGCAGCCCGGCTTACCCTGCTTCCGAGTCCGAGTTGCGCGCACGCATCACCTTGGGTGTGCAACGCAGTTTCCACCCGGTGGGCACCTTGCGCCAGATGCTGGCCATTGTGTCGGACATCACCCGTGCCGCGCAGTTGTCGCGCATCACCAGCCCAACGCTGGTACTGCATGGCAAGGCGGACCCCTTGGTGCCCTACGCCTGTGGCGAGGACACGGCGCAGCGCATTTCTGGTGCCAAGCTGGTGGGCATTGAAGGCATGGGACACGATTTGCCACCCGAACCGGTGGCCCAGATGCTGGAGGCCTTGATCCCCCACCTGCAGTCAGCGGACCAAAGTCGGATATGAACACCCCGGACCAATCCCAACTGGGCAAAGCATCTGCCTACATCGACCAGTACGACGCGTCGCTGTTGTTCCCCATTCCCCGTGTTGGCAAACGGCTTGAGATCGGCATCACGGGTGCGGCCCCTTTCTTTGGCGCCGATATCTGGACCGCCTTTGAGCTGAGTTGGCTGAATCTGCGTGGCAAGCCGCAGGTGGCGCTGGCGCATTTCATGGTGCCGTGCGAGACGCCCAACATCATCGAGAGCAAGTCGTTCAAGCTCTACCTCAACAGCTTCAACAACACCGCGTTCGCCAGCGCAGATGTGGTGCGCGACCGCATCCGCGCCGACGTGAGCGCCGCCATCTGGCACGGCGGCTCTGTGCAATCCAGCGCGGGCGTGAAGCTGCTGCTGCCCGAGCAACTGGAGCGCGAGAAGGTGCAAGAGCTGGCAGGCTTGA
>CAJASG010000731.1 GCA_903944555.1 uncultured beta proteobacterium | reverse complement strand
CTCCTTGGAAAACTACCCCAGTCGGTAGCTTTCAATTCCTTTGCACGCAACGGGGTTGAAAGCCATCACCCACAGCCCGATTCGATGCAAACATACCAAGGGAGTGCGCAATGCTGAATATTTTCACGCTTGCAAATGGACGTCTATTTCAGGAGGAGATCGAGTCGCTGGAGGAGCTCTCCAAATTTCAACCTATCTGGGTCGATTTGGAGTCCCCCACCCTCGAAGAAAAACGCTGGGTCAAGCAGCATTACGGCCTGTCCATTCCTGAAGATGCGATGGACGAAGACATCGAGGAGTCCGCACGTTTTTACGCGGAAGACAATGGTGAGCTGCACATCCGCAGCGACTTTTTGGTCCCCGACGACGACGAACCCCACACCGTGCGGGTGGCGTTCATTCTGAATCTGGTGAACGACAACCTCAAAAGCAAGGGTGTCCTGTTTTCCATCCACGATGAGGACGTCCCGGTGTTTCGCTTGCTGCGCATGCGGGCACGCCGCGCGCCAGGGCTGATCGAGGATGCGAAAGAAGTTCTGCTCAAATTGTTTGACGCCGATGCCGAATACTCTGCGGACACGCTGGAAGGCATTTACGACGAGTTGGAGAAAGTCAGCACCAAGGTTCTGTCGGGCGATGTGACCGACGCCATGGCCAGCGAGGTGTTGGGCGCCATTGCCCGCCACGAGGACATGAACGGTCGTATCCGCCGGAACGTCATGGATACGCGGCGCGCCGTGAGCTTCATGATGCGCAGCAAGATGCTCAACGGCGAGCAGTTTGAAGAAGCCCGGCAAATCTTGCGCGACATTGACTCACTGGATTCGCACACGGCATTCTTGTTCGACAAGATCAACTTCTTGATGGATGCCACGGTCGGTTTCATCAACATCAACCAGAACAAAATCATCAAGATTTTCTCGGTCGCGAGCGTGGCGCTTTTGCCGCCGACCCTGATTGCCAGCATTTACGGCATGAACTTCCGTTTCATGCCGGAATTGGAACAAACCTGGGGCTACCCCTACGCACTGGCGATCATGATTGCCAGCGCACTGGTTCCCATGTGGTACTTCCGCAAGCGCGGCTGGCTGAAGTAATTCACAAGCAAATCAGGCTGAAACCACCGTGGATACTGCGCAAGCAGCTACAAATATCAGAGCAAAACAAGCAGCTCATTGATGATTTTGTTGGCATACACGCTTGCCACGTCCGTGACAAACTGAGAAAAATCGACGTGCGCCGTATCGTCGGCACGGTCAGAAATGGTGCGCACTGCGGCAAAGGGAATTCCGTAGTCGGCGCATACCTGCGCCACTGCAGCACCCTCCATTTCAACCGCCAAGGGCGCGTGACCGCAATCCTGAAGCGCCCGGACGATCGCCCCGGACTGGAGCGCACCGCTCACAAACACATCGCCACTGGCGATGAGTCCATGGTGAACCTGCCCGGAATGCCCACCTTCCAGTCCTTGTCGCATGGCGGCTTGACACGCCTGAACCAACAAGCCGCTGAGGACCGTATCGCCCATAAAAACGGTTTGACCGTACAAGGGAATTTCAAAGCGCGGAAACAAGGGGGACGCATCCATGTCGTGCTGCACAAATCCGGCGCCCACCACCACATCCCCCACCCGTACACCAGGGCCGACCCCACCGGCAACCCCCGTGAACACCACGCGCCCCACCCCAAAGCCCTCAATCAGGGCCGCCGTGGTGGTGGCCGCCGCGACCTTGCCAATGCGGGAAAGCCCCAGAACCACGGGGTGCCCCTGCAGCGAACCGCACCAGAAGTCCCGCCCGGCGCGCTGCACCTTCTGCGGATGGAGTAACTGCGCGATCAGCCCCCCCTGCTCTTGTTCAAGGGCACTCAAGATCGCGGTAGGGCTCACGGTGTTCATAGGAATTAACTTGGAAATACATTGAAAGGGAGTGGCAACATCGGCATGAAAAAAGCGGCCACAAGGCCGCTTTTTTTGCACGCATGGTAGCGGCGATTATTTATCACGCAGCTCGCGGCGCAGTATTTTTCCAACGGGTGTTTTGGGCAACTCGGTGCGGAACTCAATCACCTTGGGCTGTTTGTAGCCGGTCAGGTTTTCCTTGCAATAGGCGCGCACATCGGCGTCGCTCAACTCAGGGTCTTTCTTGACGATCACCAGTTTGACCGCTTCGCCGGTTTTGGCGTCCGCCATGCCCACACAGGCACATTCCATGACACCGGGCATTTGTGCGACCACGTCTTCCAATTCGGTTGGAAACACGTTGAAGCCACTGACCAGAATCATGTCTTTTTTGCGGTCCACAATTTTGAAATACCCGCGCTCATCCACCACCCCGATATCGCCCGACTTGAAGTAGCCGTCGGCCGTCATGACCTTGGCGGTTTCATCGGGACGCTGCCAGTAACCGGCCATCACCTGCGGGCCCTTGATGGCGATTTCGCCGGACTGGCCGACGGGCACTTCGTTGCCGTCATCGTCCAGCAACTTCAGATAGGTGCTGGGAAGTGGCACACCAATGGTGCCGGTGTATTCGGTCGCAGTCACGACATTGCAAGTGGCGGATGGCGATGTTTCGCTCAAACCGTAACCCTCGCAAATCGGGCAACCGGTCTTCTCAAACCACAACTTGGCCACGCCGCTTTGCACTGCCGTGCCGCCGCCGACCGACACCTTGAGGTGACTCCAGTCCACGGTGTTGAAGTCCGGGTGGTTGGCTAAGCCATTAAACAGCGTGTTGACAGCGGGGAAGCTGTGAATGGTGTGCTTGGACAGCTCCTTGAGCACCCCGGGAATGTCCCGCGGATTGGGTATCAGGATCAGCTTGCCACCGGTGCGCATGGACAGCATCATGCCGACCGTAAAAGCGAAGATATGGTAGAGCGGCAAGGCACACACACCGGTGGGCTGCTCGTTGGCAGGCACCTTCTTCATCACCGGGTCATTCCAGGCTTCGGACTGCAGCACGTTGGCAATCACATTGCGGTGCAACAGCACGGCACCTTTGGATACCCCGGTAGTGCCGCCGGTGTACTGCAATACCGCGACGTCATCGGCCTTGATATCCGGTTTTTTAAACTTAGCCTTGGTTCCGCGCGCGATAGCTTCGTTAAAACGCACGGCGCCGGTCAGGCTGTAGGCGGGCACCATCTTCTTGACGTTGCGTACCACGTAGTTAATGAGCGCTCCCTTGAGAAGTCCCAGCTGGTCGCCCATCGAGCACAACACCACGTGCTTGACGGGCGTGGACCCAATGCATTTTTCTAGCGTAGTGGCAAAGTTCTCGATGATGACAATGGCCTTGGCGCCCGCGTCCTTGAGCTGATGCTCCAACTCGCGCGGCGTATACAAGGGGTTGACGTTGACCACCACAAAACCGGCCCGCAAGATACCCGCCACAGCCACTGGATACTGGGGCACGTTGGGCATCATGATGGCGACGCGATCGCCCTTAACCAAGCCCAGTCCCTGCAAGTAGCCGGCAAAAGCCTGGCTCAAGCTGTCGGTCTGGGCATAGGTCACATCCTTGCCCATGAAGTTGTAGGCCACGCGGTTGGCGTATTTCTGAAAACTTTCTTCCATCAGCGCCACCAAGGAGGTGTACTGGGACGTATTGATATCAGCCGGAACTCCCTTCGGGTAGCTCTTGAGCCAAATGCGGTCTGTCATGGGAATCTCTCCAGAATAGATAAAAAATACTCGCGCGAATTGTCAATCCTACGACAACCTGATACTGCAGGGTTTTCCCTGATGAAATGGTTCGCTCGCCGTTCCCCGCAATTCGCCTCCTGGCGCAGTCAGAAATGTGACTGAAAGCTGTAAGCTCGGCTGAAAAACTACTGTAAGCTTCACCGCAGTTTTCAACTCATTGAGGAGTCGCTTCATGCAGACTGGCGTATCCACTGGAACGGCACCGGGCACCAACCCTATCGCAGCTGACCCGAAGTCAGCCATCCCCACGGCCGAAGGTGCCCCAAAAAATGCCCAACGCATTGGCGTCCCCACCGAGGTATTCCCTGGAGAGAAGCGCGTCGCGACGGTTCCCGAGGTGGTCGGCAAACTGATCAAGCTGGGCTTCCTGGTATCAGTGCAGTCCGGTGCCGGGGACGCCGCCAATGTCAGTGATGAGGCTTATCGCGCAGTGGGGGCCACCATTGTTCCGGATGCGGCGCAGTTGTGGGCTACGTCGGACATCGTCTTCAAGGTGCGCGCGCCAACGACGGATGAAGTCGGGCTAATGCACGAAGGCGGGACGCTGATCAGCTTCATCTGGCCGGCACAAAACCCCGAATTGATGCAACAGCTTGCTGCAAAAAAGGTAACCGTGTTGGCGATCGACGCGCTGCCACGCATGCTGAGCCGCGCGCAGAAGATGGACGCATTGACCTCCATGGCGGGTGTCACCGGCTACCGCGCCGTCATTGAGGCTGCCAACGCCTTCGGCCGCTTTTTCAACGGACAAATCACGGCGGCGGGCAAGGTCCCACCCGCCAAGGTTTTCATCGCCGGTGCGGGTGTGGCCGGACTGGCCGCAATCGGCACGGCCGCAGGCCTGGGTGCCATCGTGCGTGCCAACGACACCCGCGCAGAAGTGGCCGATCAGGTCAAGTCCTTGGGTGGCGAATTTGTAAAGGTGGAGTATGAGGAAGAAGGCGGCGGTGGCGGCGGCTATGCCAAGGTGATGAGCGAGGGCTTCCAGCAAGCCCAGCGCGACATGTACGCCAAACAGGCCAAGGAGGTGGACATCATCATCACCACCGCGCTGATTCCCGGCAAGCCCGCGCCCAAGCTGATTACCGCCGACATGGTCAAGAGCATGAAGCCTGGCAGCGTCATTGTGGACATGGCGGCCGAGCAGGGCGGCAATTGCGAACTGACCGAACCCGGTCAATCGGTCGTCAAACACGGCGTGACCATCGTTGGCTACACCGACCTGGCTTCGCGTCTGTCCACGCAGTCCTCGACGCTGTACGCCACTAACCTTTTCCGCCTCGCCGAAGAGCTTTGCAAATCCAAGGATGGGGTTATCAATGTCAACATGGAAGACGATGCCATCCGCGGCCTGACCGTCGTCAATCAAGGCAGCATCACCTGGCCGGCCCCCGCGCCCAAGCTACCGGCGGCCCCTGTGGCGGCTGCGGCCAAACCGATGGCGGCTACTGCTGCGAAGAAAGGCCACGGCGCCCCGAGCGAACCGATGTCGGGCAACAAGCTCGCCATCATGTTTGGCGTGGCGGCTGCTTTGTTTTGGCTCATTGGGGCCAATGCGCCCAAAGAGTTCATGTCGCACTTCACCGTCTTTGTGCTGGCTTGCTTTGTGGGCTACATGGTGGTGTGGAACGTCAAGCCGGCGCTACACACCCCACTGATGAGCGTCACCAATGCAATCAGCAGCATCATCGCCATTGGCGCGCTGGTGCAGATCTCGCCCATGGCGGACGCATTGAGCCGCCCCAACAGTCTGATCACCTGGGTGGCGGCCGCCGCCATCGTGCTGACGGCCATCAATATGTTTGGCGGCTTTGCCGTCACCCAGCGCATGCTGGCCATGTTCCGTAAATAAGGGAAGCACGAAATGTCTGAATTAGTTACCGTCTCTTATATCGGGGCGACCATTCTTTTTGTTTTGAGTCTGGGCGGCTTGTCGAACCAGCAAACCGCGCTGCGTGGCAACTTGTACGGAATGATCGGAATGACACTGGCCGTGCTGGCCACGGTGCTGGGCCCCCAAGTCAGCACGGCGGGCATTCCATGGGTTGTTGGCGCCATGCTGGTTGGTGGATTGATCGGCGTGTACGCGGCGCGCACGGTGCAAATGACGCAAATGCCCGAGCTGGTCGCACTGATGCACAGCATGGTGGGCATGGCAGCGGTACTGGTTGGCGTGGCCACCTTTATTGACCCCGAGGCGTCTAAGGGCCTTGAGGGTGCGGCACGCTCCATTCACGAGATGGAGATTTATGTCGGAGTATTCATTGGCGCGGTGACCTTTTCTGGCTCCATCGTTGCGTTTGGCAAGCTATCTGGCCGCATTGGTGGCAACCCGATGTTGTTGCCTGGTCGGCACTGGATGAACCTGACTGGCTTGTTGGTCGTGATCTGGTTTGGCCGTGCGTTCATGAATGCGCACAGCGTGGACGAGGCCATGGTGCCTATCGTCGTCATGACCATCGTCGCCTTGCTGTTTGGTATCCACATGGTGATGGCCATTGGTGGCGCGGACATGCCCGTGGTGGTTTCCATGCTCAACAGCTACTCGGGCTGGGCGGCGGCGGCCACCGGCTTCATGCTGTCCAACGACTTGCTGATTGTGGTGGGCGCGCTGGTCGGCTCCAGCGGCGCGATTCTGTCCTACATCATGTGCAACGCCATGAACCGCAGCTTCATCAGCGTGATTGCCGGCGGCTTTGGCACCACCAGCGTGGCCAAGAAGCCCGCGGGGGGTGCGGCTGAACCGGTCGGCGAAGTGACCCCCGTGAACGCGATTGAGACTGCAGAACTGCTGCGCGAAGCCAAGGAAGTGGTCATCGTTCCCGGCTACGGCATGGCGGTGGCGCAAGCGCAGCACACGGTGTTTGAGATCACCAAATACCTGCGTGAAAAAGGTGTGAACGTGCGCTTCGGTATCCACCCCGTTGCGGGGCGCATGCCAGGCCACATGAATGTGCTGTTGGCCGAAGCCAAGGTACCCTACGACATCGTGTTCGAGATGGACGAGTTGAACGACGACTTCCCCAAGACCGATGTGGTGATGGTGATTGGGGCCAACGATATCGTGAACCCAGCCGCCCAGGACGACCCAAGCAGCCCGATCGCCGGTATGCCGGTGCTGGAAGTCTGGAAAGCCAAAACCTCCATCGTGATGAAGCGCAGCATGGCGTCTGGCTACGCCGGGGTGGACAACCCACTGTTTTACAAAGACAACAACCGGATGCTGTTTGGGGACGCCAAGAAGATGCTGGACGAAGTACTGACGGCATTGAGGGCGTAATTCTCCGTGGCAACCCTGGAGCGCTGGAAGCCCAGCGTCACCGTAGCGGCCGTCATTGAACGTGACGGCCGTTTTTTGTTGGTCGAAGAGCACACCGCTGACGGCCTGCGCCTGAACAATCCGGCGGGCCATCTGGAACCTTCCGAGTCGCCCGAACAGGGCTGCACCCGCGAGGTGCTGGAAGAAACCGCACACCACTTCACCCCCACCGCGCTGGTCGGGGTGTACCTGTCGCGATTTCAGCGCAGCACCGAAGACATCACCTACCTGCGGTTTGCCTTTTGCGGCAATCTGGGGGCCTTTGACGCCGGGCGTCCGCTGGACACCGGTATCGTGCGCACCCTGTGGATGACGCCCGACGAAGTCCGCCAAAGCACCGCCCGCCACCGCAGTCCCTTGGTGCTGCGCTGCATGGAAGACGACCTGCACGGACAGAGGCACCCCCTGGGCTTGGTCCACATCGATCCAGGTGTTCTGCAGCAGCCGAGCTCTATGCTATAAAATATATAGCTGCTTGCG
>CAJASG010000730.1 GCA_903944555.1 uncultured beta proteobacterium | reverse complement strand
GTGCTACTGGGGTCTGGCAAAGAAGCCGCCTTGTGCGCTGAAATTGCGCAAGCGGTCAACGCCGGAATGCCCGGGCAATGCCTGGATTTGGCGGGCCGTACCACGCTGGACCAGGCCCTGGCCACAATTGCCGCGGCCAAGGTCATGGTCAGCAACGACTCGGGCCTGATGCATGTGGCGGCCGCCTTTGGTGTGCGCCAGGTGGCGTTGTTTGGCTCTTCCAGCCCCTTGCACACGCCACCCCTGAGTGCGCTGGCAAAAGTCATTTGGCTGAAAAACGACGCCAGCTACCAGCCTCCACTGACCTGTGCGCCCTGCTTTGAGCGCGAGTGTCCGTTGGGCCATACGCGCTGTCTGGTCGATATTCAGCCGGCTGAAGTGCTACGTTATTTATAGCTGCTTGCGCATATTCTATAAGGGTCAGGGGCCCATTTGGCTTAAAATTTGGTTCCGTTGGCGCGTTGCTGGCGTAGCAATGGCTGCTTTGTTATCATTTTGAATCCACCTGCTGTGGGTGGATCTTTCCGTTTTCACCAACCCCTTCCGAAAGGACCGATTGCAATGGCCACAAGTTTGAAAAAATTGGGCGCTTCATTGGCGCTGATCAGCGGCGCCGTGTTGGCTGCCTTTGGCGCACAAGCCGCCGAGCCCAAAGTGCTCAATATTTACAACTGGTCGGACTACATCGCGGAAGACACGATCAAGAATTTCGAGAAAGAAACCGGCATCAAGGTCCGTTACGACAACTACGACAACAACGAAATCCTGCACGCCAAGCTGGTGGCAGGCAAAACCGGCTATGACATCGTAGTGCCCGGCTCGCACTTTGCAAAAACCCAAATCGAGGGCGGTTTGCTGCAAAAGCTGGACCGCAGCAAGCTCACCAACTGGAACAACCTGGACAAGGGCCTGCTGGAGCAACTCGCCAAGCTGGACCCAGGCAACGCCTACTTGGTGGACTGGATGTGGGGCTATGTCACGGTCGGTATCAATGTGAACAAGGTCAAGGCGGCGTTGGGTGACCTGCCCATGCCCGACAACGCCTGGAGCCTGCTGTTCGATACCCAATACGTCAGCAAGCTCAAGAGCTGCGGCGTGAGCGTGCTGGACTCCGCCTCGGAGGTCATCCCGGCCGCACTGTTGTATGCCGGGAAGCCCCCGTTCAGCAAAGTCGCCGCCGACTACGCCGAGGCGGCCAAGCTGCTCAAGACGATTCGCCCCTTCGTGACGCGCTTTTCTTCCTCGGGCTACATCGAAGAAATGGCGGCAGGCTCAACTTGCCTGGTACTGGGCTTCTCGGGGGACATCAACATAGCCCGCAGTCGTGCGGCTGCCGCCAAGTCCAAGACCCCGGTGGTGATTGAGGCGCTGGTGCCCAAAACCGGTGCCACCATGTTCTTTGACACCATGGCCATCCCCAAAGATGCCAAAAACGTGGAGAACGCCCACATGATCATCAACTACATCTTGCGCCCAGAAGTGCATGCGTCGCTGACCAATAAGGTGTTTTACGCCAATCCGAATGCTGCGTCACTGAAGTTTGTGAAGAAGGATGTGGCTGAGAACAAGTCCATTTTCCTGGACTCGGCAGCGATCAAAACC
>CAJASG010000729.1 GCA_903944555.1 uncultured beta proteobacterium | reverse complement strand
GCCTGCGCATCGTCAGCGGCCGCACCGAAAGCCACGTCATGCTGGTCGACTTGCGTGCCAAGGGAATTACCGGCAAGGACGCCGAAGCCGTGCTGGGCAGCGCCCACATGACCATCAACAAGAATGCCATCCCCAACGACCCGGAAAAACCCATGGTGACCAGCGGTGTGCGCATCGGCACCCCTGCCATGACCACCCGCGGCTTCAAGGATGAAGAAGCCCGTGCCGCCGCCCACCTGATTGCCGACGTGCTGGACAACCCGCGTGATGCGGCCAACATTGAAGCCGTGCGGGCCAAGGTCAACGCCTTAACCGCCCGCTTCCCGGTCTACAAGTAAATCGTCCAGAGATGAAGTGCCCGTTTTGCAGTCACTCGGAAACCCAGGTCATGGAGACCCGGGTGTCTGAAGACGGGATCTTCATCCGCCGCAGGCGCCTGTGCGCATCGTGCGAGAAGCGCTTCACCACCTATGAACGCCCCGAAGTCAACTTCCCCGTGGTGGTCAAGAAAGACGGCCGCCGTATCGACTACGACGCATCCAAACTGCGCGGCTCATTCTCGCTAGCGCTACGCAAACGCCCGGTAAGCACGGAGCAGGTTGGCGCAGCCATTGATCGCATAGAAGAAAAATTACTCAACCTGGGCCTGCGGGAAGTCCAGTCCAACCGCATTGGTGAGTTGGTCATGCGCGAACTCAAAAAGCTCGACAAGGTAGCCTACGTGCGGTTTGCCAGCGTGTACCGCAGCTTTGAGGACATTGATGAGTTCAAGACGCTGGTTGATGAGGTGAGTCGGTAACGACACAAATCCACCGCTCGTCACACTAGGCGGCCCGAATATCGCCTGTCGCTGGAAAAAAATCCCACTGTTGTTTAGCATTGGCACATGTTGAAAGATTCCTACATTGCGACGCGCTCCAATCGCCATATGCAACTAAGCGACACCCGGATTGCACGCACTGCTCAACGAGGATTTACTATCGTTGAGCTCATGGTGGTCGTAGCCATCATCGGTATATTGGTGGCTTTGGCAGTGCCATCTTTTATTGGTCTAATCGCCAGTGCTTCGGTTTCAAAAGCGGTTAACGGTTTTATCTCAGATTCCCGCTACGCACGTGGGGAAGCAATGCGCCGCGGTAAGAGCGTCACCATTTGCAGAAGCAACAACCCGACGGCTGCAATTCCTGTTTGTGGTGCGGGCGATGGGCTCGCTGTTCTCGGCTGGACCAGTGGATGGATAGTTTTCTTAGATGAAAATGGAAACGGCGCCTTCAACAGTGGTAACAACGATTTCGTATTGCGCGTACAAGAAACATTGACGGGAATTGGTGATTTTTATGCAGTGGGAGCGGCCCCCCTCACAAGCGCGGTTGCCACTGGAAATAATATTGTTTATGACGGTACTGGACGGGCTATTGGCCAGCAGGGGCGTTGGTTGGTACACCCGGCAGGCAGTCTAATTGCCGATGCCACGTACGCACGAACCCTTTGTATGAACTCAGTAGGCAGGGTAAGGTTAATCACCGGGGAGGCAGCATGTTGACATCGTCACCACCCCGAAAATTCCGAAACCTGCGTGGCAGGCAGGCAGGGTCATCGCTTATTGAGATTCTAATTTCCATCTTGCTGTTGTCGTTTGGCATGATGGCGCTGGCGGGTATGCAAGCCTACTCTGTAGCGGCACAAAGGAATGCAGCCCATAGGACGGTCGCCAGTGCTATGGCTAACGAGTTAGCAGAAATTGTTCGGTTAAACCCAACGGCTATGAATGCAGGTCAGTACAACATTGCGTTTATGTCGTCGCTGACGGCTGGTGCGGCTGGCGCCCCCAACGCAGCACCGTGCGATGGCACGGATGACTCTACGCCGGCAGCATTCCCCACCTGTACAACACCTGCGTTACTGGCGGCATTCGACATTGTAGATTTCCAGAGACGTGTCCGCTCCAGCCTACCAACCGGCGGGGTGGAAGTTGTGGCAAATATTGTTGCTACACCTGCCCGATCAACCGCAGACATTTGGATTACCTGGCAAGAACCTGGGGTATTAGAAAATACACGAGTGGTCGGTGGCGCAACGGTATCTGGCGAACAAAATTCAGACAATTGCTCGGTTAACGCAAAAGCCTTGGCAACATTGCCACGCTGTTTCTACATGCGGGTGCAATTATGAATAAGAAACAAGGTGGTTTCACTCTGATTGAGTTGATGATTTCCATGGCCTTGGGAATTGTGGTTATCGGGGCCATATTGGTGATGTACACCAACGGCAGCAGCGCCATGCGCTACGCACTGGCCCAAGGGCAAATGAATGAAGATGCACAAATGGCACTATCGGTGATTACGCAGGAGTTACGCAAGGCTGGCAATAATCCCGCACGCCCTACTGGGGCCACCACGACGGCGCGCAATGACCTTGGTCAAAGCGGCTGGGGCATCTTTGCGTGCGATACGGGATTCTCCGACAACACAGTTGCGCTGGTCAGCGGGTTGACTTGCGCGGCTGCAGGAGCGAACGCCGCTTTAGCAGTGGTATCTGAAGGAGATTTGGTGAGTGGCAAAAACACCGGCGCCAACCTGCCCATGGACTGCATTGGCAATGGAGTGGCCGTGCAAGGCGCGTCGGTTACCGGGGGTAATTTTTTCACCATGCAATCCCGTTTTTTTATTGCCAACAATGCGCTGAACTGTATTGGCAGCGGTGGTGTGGTCGCTGGGTCGGCTTTAACCATTCCAGCGCAGGTGCTGGCAGAAAATATTGAAAGCATGAGCTTTCTTTTTGGCATTGGCAGTGTAGCTAACAAAAGGATAGTGCAAGGGTACTTGTCGCCAAGTGCTATTGCGCTCGCGACCGGTGACGCAGGCTTTGACGCGCTCACCTTAGTCCAACGATGGGACCAGGTTGTGTCCGCACGCGTTTGCGTAGTTATCCGCAGCGAGAATCCGGTTCTAAGAGATGTGGAGGCCAATCCCACTTACAGAGACTGCAATGAAGCTGAAGTCGCCATCGCAGATGGCAGGCTGCGTCGCGCGTATCGGACGACGGTTCTACTGCGAAACCATGGGGTGGGATATGCTGAATAAATCCAGACGGCGCGGATCACGTCGAAAGCAAAACGGAGTTGTGCTCATTGTCGCCCTGCTGCTGCTGATGGTTTTAACGATTTTGGCCAGTGTTTCCATTCGAGGTGCGTCCTCTTCTGAGCAAATCGCAAATCAGGACAGGCAAAAGACTCTCGCCCTTCAGACGGCAGAGGCAGCGCTACGGTATTGCGAAACAATGGTTCAGGCCTATGCGCTAGACAATGCCAAGAATACCCCGCTTCTGGGTGGCCTGATTCCCGATGCAGCGCCGGTTGGCGCGCCGATAGTTTTTAATTGGGAAATCGTCAGTGGCGGACAGAATTTTTGGGATAGTGCACCCGGGGTTATCGCGCCACAGATAGTGCCATTTGCATCCCTAGGGGATGGTGTCGGAGCCAATTCCAGTTATTTCCGGCGTCCGCCTGAATGTATGTCTCAGTACACCACCGTTGGCAACTCCAAAGTATTTACGACCACAGCTCGGGGATTTGGCCCCGAAGTATTACCGGCTCCGGCGCCCAAAGATGGAACACTACCCATTGGCGCCGAAGTATGGCTACAGTCTTTGATAACGATGAATTGAAGCCTTTTGGAACATTAAAGGATTTGCCATGAAAAATACATTTTTTCGCAGTTTTGCTGCCTGTGCTTTTGCATTGGGTGCATCAAACATTGCTTGGGCGGTAGTTGCCCAATCGCCACTCCTGAACAGCACCATAGCCGTTCGTCCGAACATTGCGCTGGTCTTTGATACCTCTGGGTCTATGGCTTGGACATGCGTGTATGCCAAGCAAGTAACGGATGCCATTATTGCCGATGGAGGCACGCTGTATGGACTCACAGATGATTGTGTTAACGATACGTCGGACCCACGTAATATTGCGCCTGTTAACAACTATCTGTACTACAACCCCAAAATCACCTATGCGCGTAGTTACTCGTCTTCCGGTGCATTGTTGGGAAAGGCAACAGTGGATGACGACTCGGTAGTGACTCTATACCAGCCCAAGACTGGTCAGGACCCGACAACGTACACAACCACAGCGCAACTCAAAAATGCAGCCAATTACGACAAGTACTATGTCGGAAAAACGAGCTTCAAACTCAACAGTAACGCCACGACTAGCACCAATATATTTGGAACGCACGGAGGGGCACGTACTGACTGTGCAGGAATCACATGCAACCTGGCCGAGGAACGACAAAACATTGCCAACTGGCGCTTATACAACTCCGACCGTATGAAGGTAGCTAAAACGGGTATCGGCGGTGCCTTTTTCAGCCAAACTGATAACTTTCGTCTAGCGTACGGCACCATTTACGGATCACCCAACACCATGAAGGATTTTGGTTTGGCAAAGTCTAGCTTCTATAGTTGGCTGTACGACCGTGCAGCATGGGAAGGTAGCGGAACGCCTTTACGGGCTGCCTTGAAACGCGCTGGAGACTATTACACCAGTTCATCCAACACTGGGCCTTGGGGTGCAAAACCATGGTCCCCACCCAGTGAGACGGCCACCGACCATCTATCCTGCCGACGCTCCTTCACCCTCATGATTACGGACGGCTATTACAACGATGGAATTACCAACGTTGAAGCCCGTCCAACAGTTGGCGACGTAGATGGTCTTGCGGGAACAAGCTACACCCATGCCACGGCAATACCCACCCAAAGCTATAGGTACACGCCCGGAAATACGACCGACGCAAGAAATAAAGGAAAATCTGATAAAACCAATGGCACCACGGGAACCAGCAACACTTTGGCCGATGTAGCGCTCAAATATTGGGCTAAAGACTTGCGCACCGATCTTGCGAATGACTATGGTGGCGGAGGCCCCAGCGACCCTCCGTTTTGGCAAAACATGAATAGCTATATGGTTAGTTTTGGTGCAGAGGGGACGATGACGGAAGCCTCAGTCACCAGCGCCAAGGCTGGAGCATTGAACTGGGTGGTACCCGTAGCTAACAAGCCAACCACCATAGACGATATGCGCCACGCAGCCCACAACGGTGGGGGCGATTTTCTTAAAGTGAACAACGCAGCACAATTTGCCACCGACCTCGGTAACGTGATTGGCAGCATAGCCGGCCAACAATTTTCACAAGCAGGTGTAGCGGCATCGGCAGTCACCCTCACAGCTGGCACCAAAAAGTTTGTTCCTTACTTCACCAGTGGTTCGTGGTGGGGTAATTTGAGAATGGTAGACGTTGCGACCAACACCACGCAGTGGCAAGTCATTGAGACCGACAGCAATGGCCAGCCAACGGGTGTAACAACACTGCCGACACCCGCATCACGCAACGTCGTTGTATGGACCGATGCCACCAAACAGGGACTGGACTTCACCTTTGCGAACATTTCAAATGCGGCCAACGGCTTGAAGGGGACGAACACGGCAATGCAGATGAGCAACGCGGTGACGTCTGACATTATCGACTTCTTGCGGGGCGTCCGGACCAAAGAAGGCACTGATTTTCGCAAGCGCTCGGCCGTTCTGGGCGACATTATTAACTCCACACCGGCCTTTGTTAAGAACAACACCAATCCCCAGTACGAAAAGCTACCGACCGGAACTGCCGGTCTGACTGACTATGCCTCGTACATGGCCAGCAAGGCTATACGCACGGAAGGCGCTTTGTTTGTCGGTGCTAATGACGGCATGCTTCACGCATTTGCTGAAGGCTATGGCGCCAACGCTGCAGGACGCGAGTTGTTCGCCTTTGTACCTCGGGGCGTGTTAGGCAAGCTTGAATCGTTAAGCGCATCAGGCTACACTTTTGCCCACACATTCACAGTGGATGGTCCGGTAAGCGAGACTGACGCCTATGTGACCACTCCAAATCTAACGACAACGGGCTCCACTCTAGGTTGGCGCAACTTGGTAGTGGGGACGGCAGGGGCCGGTGCCAAATCAATCTTTGCGATCAACGTCAGTGATCTGAGCAATTTGAACAAAAAAACCGTACTCTGGGAGGTTAATCCGGACGCGGCGTTTCCCCTCATGCCGGGAAACACTAGCACCTCGTTTGCCGACTTAGGACATGTGCTCACCCCGGTTCAAAACGGTATCACAGTTAGTGGTCAATGGGTCTCAATCTTTGGCAATGGTTATGACAGTACATCGGGTAAGGCAAGCCTGTTTATTGTGGAAACAGCCACCGGAAAATTATTGAAGCAAATTTCCACCGATGCAACCACCAGCAACGGTCTTGGTGGCGTGCGATTGGTACTGAATGGCACTCAACAAATTATTGGCGCGTATGCCGGGGATTTGAAGGGGCGCTTGTGGAAGTTTGACCTAAGCACAGCCACATCAAGTGGATGGAGTTTGGGCAACGGTGGTGTACCGCTTTTCACAGCGTCCATTGGCGGAGTAACTCTACCCATCACGGCGCAACCTGCCGTGTTAGAACGAACCGACCAGCCCTTATTCACTCCAAGCTATCTGGTTACAGTCGCAACCGGAAAGCTGTTCGAATCGACAGACACGGCCATCCCAAGCACCAACCAAGGTGCTTATGGGTTATGGGATCGTAAGGCATTTGGATCGTCTGGGTCTGACGTCATCAACGACGCTGATTTGGAAGCCGTCCAGCAGACCTTGCTCACATCAGCCACAAGCGAACAGTACGTTACGACTAGCTATGTGAATCCATCCACAACGTCAATTAACTGGGCGACACAACGCGGCTGGAAAAATATCTTCAACCTGTCTGCACGTCCAGGTCAACGGGTGGTGGACGCCGTCGAGCAAATTCTGGGAGTTGTCAAGATTGACACGGTGACGCCAGACGCTAGTGCATCGAGCTGCAAGGCGTCGACAAGTAACGGTTTGAATTTGATTGTGGATCCATTGACAGGTATTTGCCGTGTCGGTGGCACCTTGGACACCAACAACGACGGATCCATTAACTCGAGCGACAACCAAAGTATTTGTGGGTACACCACCCTCGCCGATGGTCGGGATGTGATTCTGATTATTCTCGACAGCACTAACACGGACACAGGTGTGAGAAATGCGCAGAGTTCCTCTGGTGGCAAAGACTTTCGTGCTGGAAACCCGCCAAAACAGAAAGATTGCACGGACGCTGGGTTTGCAGCAGATCCGGCGAACGGCTGCTCTACGCCTCCCGGCCCCAACTGCACGGACCCAACGTATGCAGCCGCTAACAAAGTCACCTGCTGTGCAAGTGCCGCCTATCGTGCGGCCAATCCGGGCGTAATCTGCGCAGGAACCACATTGAACCGCTCTTGGCGTCAATTGTTCCCGCGTGCCAACTAGTATTGATTGATGGTAATTAAATGTGCAAATTTATGACAAATTCCAGACGCTTGAAGTGCAGTAGCCAAGTTGGTTTCACATTAATTGAATTGATGATCACGGTTGCAATCGTCGGCATTCTTGCGGCCATTGCGATTCCCTCGTACGCGACGTATATCGCCCGCGGCCATCGGGCAGCTGCACGTGCCCAGCTCATGCAGGCGGCGCAATACATGCAACGGTTTTATGCGTCCAATGACAGTTACGCTATTGACAGAGCAAATGCCAATACCATTTGGCAAGCAATGCCGCCCAGCTTGAGAATTTCGCCGGCCGATGGGGCTCAGATCTACGAACTTACTGATGTTGGAGGTGCCGTTGCAACGCAGAGCACTGCAACCGCCACCACATTCAGAATTGTCATGCGCCCCTTGAGTACAGCACGGATGGCCACAGACAACTGCGCGGGCCTGTCGATAACCCAGTCGGGCGTCAAAGGAGTCACAGGATTTGGCGGAGCCGCTACGGCGGCCCAAATTGCAGAGTGCTGGCGCTGAACAATACCCTGTGATCTCTAGCGCGCTTAGCAACGCTGCATTAGCAGCGCACCGATCCTCGCCCAACCCGAGAGTTGGGTGTGTGATATGCAGTCGTAACGGTGATGTGCTTGGCCAAGGTCACACCCAGCGCGCAGGTGGCCCACATGCAGAGATCGTGGCATTGCGTGATGCACAAGCCAACGGCTACTCGGTCACCGGCGCTATCGCCTACGTCACACTGGAACCTTGCTCGCACCATGGCCGTACCGGTCCTTGCTGTGACGCATTGATCGCGGCGGGTATTAAAAAAGTGGTGGCAGCGATTGCCGACCCAAACCCCTTGGTCTCAGGCCAAGGCTTTGAGCGGCTGCGCGCCGCGGGTGTCGAAGTCGAAGTATTGGCTACCGACGACCCCTTGGCGGTTGAGTCCCGCGAACTAAACATCGGTTTTTTCAGCCGTATGGTGCGGAAGACCCCATGGGTTCGCATGAAAGTGGCCGCCTCGCTAGATGGAAAAACTGCCCTATTGAATGGCAGCAGCCAATGGATCACATCACCAGCCGCGCGGGCCGACGGCCACGCTTGGCGCGCGCGGTCCTGTGCTGTGCTAACCGGCATTGGCACCGTATTGCATGACTCGCCCCGACTGGACGTTCGCTTGGTAGAAACACCCCGCCAACCGCATGTTGTGGTCATTGACAGTGACTTGAGAACACCGGTTGATGCTCCTCTTTTCATAGCTGGCCGCGCAGTCTTCATATACGCTGCAGGCCAAAATGACATGAAAAAAGTCGCATTGGAGGCCGTTGGTGCCACCGTCATCTACCTGCCTGGCACACATGCCGATGGCACCCCAACCGGCAAGGTCGATCTGGCAGCCATGCTACGGGACTTGGGCAAACGTGAAATCAACGAACTGCACGTGGAGGCTGGGCACAAATTGAATGGCTCACTGGTCCGAGAGGGCTTGGTGGACGAATTTTTGGTTTACCTTGCGCCTAAACTGGTCGGGCAAGGCGCTGGCGTGGCCGATTTTGGCCCGCTGACCGAGCTGGCTGGCGCTTTGCAACTGGAGTTCAAATCCACCGCCATGGTCGGGCCAGACCTGCGAATTCTGGC
>CAJASG010000728.1 GCA_903944555.1 uncultured beta proteobacterium | reverse complement strand
GTCGAAGGTGTTCACCTGCGTGGTGGCAAGGTGGCACGCGGCGGTTTGCGCTGGTCCGATCGGCGGGAAGACTTCCGAACTGAAATTCTGGGGCTGGTCAAAGCCCAGCAGGTTAAAAATACAGTTATTGTGCCGGTCGGCTCCAAGGGCGGATTTGTACTCAAGAATGCGCCACCGGCGGGCGACCGGGAAGCCTATCTGGCAGAAGGTGTGGCCTGCTACAAGCTGTTCCTCTCAGGCCTGCTGGACCTGACGGATAACTTGGTCAAGGGCGAAACGGTGCCGCCTGCCAATGTGGTGCGCCACGACCCGGCCGACCCTTATCTGGTGGTGGCCGCCGACAAGGGCACGGCGACCTTCTCCGACATTGCCAACAGTGTCTCCCGGGACTACGGCTTTTGGCTGGGCGATGCTTTCGCGTCCGGTGGCTCGGTCGGATACGACCATAAGAAAATGGGTATTACGGCGCGGGGTGCCTGGGAGTCGGTCAAGCGCCACTTCCGCGCCTTGTCAGTCAACACCCAGACCACGCCGTTCACGGTGGCCGGAATCGGCGACATGTCGGGCGACGTATGTGGCAACGGCATGCTGCTGTCCGAACACATCCAATTGGTGGCGGCCTTTGACCATCGCCACATTTTTATTGACCCAAGCCCAGATGCGGCACTCTCCTTTGCCGAACGTCAACGCTTGTTTGCGCTGCCGCGCTCCAGTTGGGATGACTATGACAAAAGCCTGATATCGGAAGGCGGCGGGATCTATCCACGCACGGCCAAATCCATCAAGCTGTCGGCGCAAGCGCGTGCTGCCCTTGGGGTTGAGGTGGAGGAACTGGCGCCGGTGGAGCTGTTGCGCGTCATCTTGCAAGCGCCCGTGGACCTGCTGTACAACGGTGGCATTGGGACCTACGTCAAGGCGGCGTTTGAAACCCATGCCCAAGTCGGCGACAAGGCCAGTGACGCTTTCCGCGTCAACGGCGGCGAACTGCGCTGCAAGGTGGTGGCCGAGGGTGGCAACCTGGGTTGCACCCAGAATGGGCGTATCGAGTTCGCGCAAAAAGGTGGCTTGATCTATACCGACGCGATCGACAACTCGGCCGGTGTGGATTGCTCCGACCACGAGGTCAACATCAAGATTTTGTTGGACCGCGTGGTGGAGGCGGGTGACCTGACGCTCAAGCAGCGCAATGATCTGCTGGCCTCCATGACCGACGAGGTTGGCAAGCTGGTGCTGTCCGACAACTACTACCAGTCCCAGGCCTTGGACATTGCCTGCCACCGTCCGATGTATGTGTTGGATGGCCAACAGCGCCTGATGCAGTGGCTCGAAGGTGCGGGTCGCTTGAACCGCGCCATCGAGTTTTTACCCAACGATGAGGAAATCGCCCGTCGGCGTGCCCGCAAGGTGGGATTGACCGCGCCCGAAGGGGCTGTGGTGTTGGCCTATGCCAAGATGAGTGTGTTTGACGAGCTGGTGGCTAGCAACCTGCCGGACGATCCGTATTTCAGCGGCGCACTCAAAGCTTACTTTCCCAAGGTGTTGACCGAAAAGTTTGGCGACGCCATTGCGGCGCACCCGCTGAAACGCGAAATCATTGCGACCTTCATCACCAACACGGTGGTGAACCGTACCGGCGCGACCTTTGTCAACTTCATTGCCGCCGAGGCAGGTGCCACTGCGGCGGATGTGGTTCGCTCCTACTCGCTGGCGCGGGAAATTTTCGACCTGGAACCACTGTGGGATCAAATTGACGCGCTGGACTATCAGGTGCCGACCGCATTGCAGCTGGACCTGCTGAGTCAACTCATTTCCATTGCGCAGCGTGCCTCGCGTTGGATCTTGCGCCTGCGTTCCCAGAATACCGACATGCCGACCTTGATCCAGCGTTACCAGCCCGGTGCGCGTGAACTCAAAGCTCACCTGGGGCAATGGCTGCCCACCGCCGTCAAAGCCAGCTGGGAGCAGGCCACTCAGGCGCTGGTGCAAGCGGGTGTCGAGCAAGACTTGGCATGTAATTTAACCGCGTTGGAGCACCTGTTCCCCGCGCTCGATCTGATGGACCTGGCGCAAGCAACCAAGATTGGACTGGAGCAGGCCGCACGCGCCTACTTTGGTGTCGATGTGGCCTTGGGCCTGACCGCTTGGCGCGCCGAGATCAATCGTTTGCCGACAGATACCCTGTGGCAGACGCAGGCCCGTGGAAGTGCGCGCGATGACGTGTACTCGATTGCCAGCCAGATCACCCATGGCTTGTTGACCCAGTGCGAGGACTTGGCCAGTTGGTCGGTGCAACATGAAAAACCGATTGAGCGACTGCGCAAACTGTTGCAAAACATCAGCCGCCAAAGCCCCGACCTGGCCCCCGTCTCGGTGGCACTGCGGGAGCTGCGCCACCTGGCTTGACAGCGGCTATAAGCTACTGTCATCCAGACCGGCATCCTCCAAATGCCGGGTATCGGCCCAGCCCACCAGTGTGAGCGTCTCGGGCGTCCACAGCAGCCGGTTGATGGCGGCGTTGCCCAGCTCCCAGGTGCGGGGCGCGCCGACGTCTTGCTGCGTGGCCAGCCGGTACAGCATGTCCAGTACCCCACCGTGGGCCACCAGCACGATTTGCTCGCCGACATGGGGGCGGGCCAGTTCCGCCAGCGTGCGTGCCACTCGGTCGCGCAATTGCTCCGGGGTTTCGCCGCCCGGTGGCGCAAAGTGGGGGTCGCGCTGCTTCCAGCGCAGGTTTTCTGCGGGCCACTGCTGGGCAATCTGGGCGTGGGTCTGCCCTTCAAAAATACCAAACCCCCGCTCGCGCAAACCAGGGTGCAATTGCACTTCGCGTGCCACAGGGTCGCTGGTCTTGCAGGCGATGGCCTGCGCCGTGGCCTGCGCCCGGGCCAGGTCGCTGGTGTAAATACGAGCAATGGCTTCGTCGGCCAGTGCTTCGCCCAGGCGCGCGGCCTGCCAGTGCCCTTTGTCGTTGAGCGCAATGTCGATCTGGCCCTGGATGCGGGTGTCCACATTCCAGGCGGTTTCGCCATGGCGCACGGCAATGATGCGGGTGGCACCCATCAGCGGGTCTCCCGTCCCTTGGGCGGCAGTTCAATCACCACTTTGCGGAGCCCCTGTGGTGGGTTGGGGTAGCCCTGCAGGGCTGCCTCCAGGATGGCTGGTAACAAGTTGGCGCTGTCGGACCAGGGGCCGTCAAAGTTGGCTGTGGACTCGAAAACCACCTGCGCCGTGCCGGTGTCACGCATCAGCAGGTGCACCGTGTGGCTGTACCAGGATGGCTCCAAAAGCAGCATGGGCGCGGAATAGAACAGGGTGCCATCGGCAGCGATGTAGGTACCGCCAAAGTGGGGCTTGCGCCGGGGTGCGGGCTGAAACTGAACAATGGCCACCTCGACCTGAACGCTGTAACGGGCATGCGCATCGTTACGCACCAGTCCGACACGACCCAGCGCAACATCTGCCAGGGCTTCGACGCGTTCGTGGGCCGCACCCTGGGCCTGCTGGGATGGCAGGCGCTCAAAACGGTAGGTTGCACCTGCCACTGCAGCAGGTGTGCCGGCAAAGCTTTGCACTTCGCTGTCAATCATGCGCGGCAGGGCGCACCCGCCCAGCACCACGCTGGCCACGATGGCGGTGAGCCAGCGCAGGGTGCGGAGTGCGGACAGCGTTTGCATCAGATGGATACCACCTGCAAACCGGGCAGCGTGGCCTGCGTGGGGAGTTCTTCTTCGTCAAAGGCCTTGTCACCGTTTTCGTCCGGAATGCCGGTAGTCTTGAGATCCTTGAAGTTATGCAGCTTGGAGTCCATCAGGTGCGACGGCACTACGTTTTGCAGCGCGGTGAACATGGTTTCGGTACGGCCGGGGTACTGCTTTTCCCACTCACGCAGCATCTTGCCGGCCAGGACGCGTTGCAGGTTTTCCTGGCTGCCGCACAGGCTGCACGGAATGATGGGGAACTGGCGGTGCTCGGCCCAGCGGATCAGGTCTTTCTCCGCCACATAGGCCATCGGGCGGATGACGATGAACTCGCCGTTGTCGCTGGTCAGCTTGGGCGGCATGCCCTTGAGTTTGCCGCCGAAAAACATGTTCATGAAGAAGGTCTGCAGCATGTCATCGCGGTGGTGGC